>CANFLJ010000001.1 GCA_947447815.1 Chitinophagaceae bacterium
ACAACAAGAAAAAATACACGGGGATATACATTTTTGTTTGACTGTAAGTCCTCATCATTTTACCACCGTGTAGTTACGTTCTATCGGTTGGTTTTCTGTACTCATACAAGTAAAGAAATCTTGATGTTAACGATGCAAATGTAAAAGGTACAGAATGATATAACCAAATAAAGAGATGAATTTATATTTAGTTTTTAATTTATCTATAAGCCTTGTATTTATTTTTAATTGGTATTAGCATTGGCTGTTCCTGTATTCATTATCAAATTTTCAAATTTTCAAATCATCAAATTTGTATCCTGCCTCCATGCATTTGTATTCATTTTTAATTTTTAATGTTGTTGTTGAACAAAAACAATTTGAGGAGTTACAAAAAATAGCTGCTTCAAAGATTAGTCCTCAAAAAAAGATCACCATTACTCAGGGTAAGGCTCATGCAAATAAAATGATAGCAGAATGGGCAAAAGGAAAGTAAATATCATAGAACAAGACTCAACTTCAACGCTACCACTGCTACTTTATAAATCATCTATGCGAAGATTTGCATCATAGCTTGCGGACTTCTGTTTATAATACATAAATATTACCAGAATTTTAGTGCTATTGAAATAGAATTAAAACATATATTTTTGTTTGCTACAAGTTTAAAAGTATGAATTTGAAAGTTTTTATCTCTACCCTTTTGTTATTTTTTGCTACCTATTCTGTATTAGCTCAAAATAAGTACAATCAAAAAATTGATGGAATAATGTCAATAGACTTCCCTTCAAAACCCTTATCTGTAGAAAATACATATGAATCGGAATATTATCTGGATACTAAAGAATATAACCGATATGATTTTTTGATTGTTAAACTTGACTCTACTTTAGGCACCCCTACTCTTGCTAACTTAGACATAGTATATAAAGGATTTATTGATGGTGTATTAAATAAATTTAAAGGCAATCTTATATCACAAAAAAATATTGAGAAAGGGGGGTTAAAAGGGGTAGAATTAGAATTAACCACATTAATTAATAATGGGATATCTTATAACATATTTATCAGAGCATTTTTAATTAATAAAAAAATTTATAATGCTTCGTTCTGCTGTATGACTGTTAATAAAATTAGGTTTATATCGGATAAAGACAACTACTTCAATTCTTTTAAAATACTGGTTCCCGAGAATACAATTATTCAATATAAATTAGATTCAAAGGGGGGATTTAAGAACTTGCTATTTCTTATTACACAGGCTTTAATAGGTTTCTTTCTCTTGGGAGGTATTGCTTATGCATTTAGTAAACTAGTAAAATGGGTTATCAATTTATTAAAATAAAAATGGGCAATTAGAGGCTGTCTGTCTTTGTTTCTAATTCTTCTTTTGAGGAGGCGTTTTCCTGTTCCAGTATTTCTATAATTTCTTTGTATTTGTCGCAATTGTTGAGGGCTTTAAAAAAGCGGATTGCTCCAAATATAATTGCACCCCATGCCACTACGTAGGTTCCTCCACTGGTGGATACAGCGGAATAGGTAACGAAGGTTATTGCCAAACCTGCGGCACATACAAGTAATCCTCTTAGTTTGTCTGCTTCGTGCGATGCTAAGATATCTTTTGCTTTAGCTTCCATGGAGGATATCATGAGGGTGGCAGAATCTTTGTCTATTTCTCTTTGCAACAGTCCATTATATATTTCTTCGTTTGTGCTGCCGTTTCTTTTTTCATCAAAGATATAATTCCAGGTTGGGGCTTGCTGTTCGTTGGTTTCTGCTTCATTTATCCTTTCCTGATTTTCTTTCCGGTCTTCTTCTTTTATATCTTCTACCGTACCAAATACATCGGTATTGAGATTGCGATCTATAAATTCTTCGTGCAATATGGTGAGGGCTTCTGCCGATAATTCATTTCCTTCTGTTTTGGCTAGATGAATTAACTGCTCATCGGACATTTGTTTGTAGTTGTCTTTTATTAAAGAGGGATCGAACATAGTATTTGATTGAAGGTTTTAGATAAAAATTTGCGTTTCAAATATAGGAAAAGAGGGAATACAAATGTGATAATTTGATGATTTGAAAATTTGATAATGAATGCAAATACAAGGCAAGAAGGCAACGAGTAATACAAATGTGATAATTTAATAATTTGAAAATTTGATAATGAATGCAAATACAGGGAACAGGCTTTACGTATTGGATTTATAACCCTGGAAGGGTTAAATATTTATAGCCCGTGGTTTAAACCACGGGTTGAAAAATGACCCCCCTACCACCTACGACCCCAACGGTGTCGAACTTGCTTTTTCTTTTATAGATCATCCTTAATTAATAAATTGACCTCTCATGCTGTCTCTCTGTATTCATTTTTAATTTTTAATTTGTATTTGTATTGCCGTTCCAGCATTCATTATCAAATCTTCAAATCATCAAATTATCAAATTTGTATCCTGCCTCTGTATCAAATTGCCTTTCCCTTCTATCGGTTTTGCAATACAAATACATCGCTCCTCCCGTCAGCACGCTCCTAAGTAGCATCTCCAGTCTATCAGGAAAATCAAAAGGCGCGTCAGACGGGTACTCCAACATCATCAATAAAAACACATCAATTGTATTACAACCCAGCATGGGTTCAACATCAATAGCCATAGGTGAAACCTATGGGGAATGGTGAAACCTATGGAAAATATAAATCAGGAATTTCCGACCCCGAATGGGGTCGAATGAAAATTATGATTATTCTAAAACATAAATTCCAATTGAAACTAAATAATTATAAGTAGAATTATAATAATCAGGGTTTCTTGTTGGGTCTTCAATATCACCAAAAGGAACAACTATAACCATTCCTTGTCTTGCCCTTGTTAATAAAACTCTATAGGCATTTAATAGATATTTCTTTCTTTCGATCTTATGAATATTCTGCCATTTATTTCCTACAAATGAAAATGTTTTCCATTCATTTTCTGAATATCTAAAATCTCCATCCCAAGTTACACAAGCCCAGTCAAGTTCTAATCCTTGAACCTGAAATTCAGTGGCAACATCTTCTAAATAATAAGACGATCTTACATCATCTTTATCATCTAAAAACCAGTTAACAGGATTCATAGGTGACTTTACATCTATAGCTAATGGTTTCAATCTTTGAGCTTGAGACGAAACGACTATTCCATAGCGTTCATTACCTCTTGCTTTTTCTTTCAACCAAAGCTTTGCTTTAGTTAAGTCTCTAGTAATAACAATAGGATATTTTTTGTTGATTAAAGTAAATGTGTTCTTTGCGTTTACAATATCTAAATCTAAAATTTGTTTTACAAATAGCGACACATTTTCAGCTCTATAAGATCGCATCGAAACGGCAAGATGTAAGTTCTCATCAAAATTGGTTATACATCTTTCTGTTATCTTATCAATGGAAGTTAAAGCATCATATTCTTTATCAGTAAGATTAGGAGAAATATGAACTTCCCAATGTGGAAATGAATCATAAATTGCATTCAGCCATTCTGAGATACCAGCTTCCCCTGTATTTATTTCTTGGCCACCTCCTACCAAGCATACAATTAATGCCCAATCTTTATGTCTATCTAAACAAGATATTAAGAATTCTGGTTCTGAATAATGGAAATTAGGTTGATTCTTTTTTCGTCTCATGAAATCTATTGTCTGCTCTTTATTCCATGCTCTTTGCGCTTCATCAAAAATTGCTACATGATCATATGGTTCTTTGGGGTCAGATAAATATGCATCTCTATAGTGATGAATAATTTGAATAAATGCTTTAACCCCTTCTCTTGCTGAACCTTTTGTAATTTTATTGCCTTTCTCTTTTTCTCTTTTTACTTTATCCCTTGTTAATGCTTCTTGCAGAATAGCAACTAACGGCGCATTTCCTGAAAGAAATACACTTGAATTTCCTTTAGTTCTATCTAAATGAGTAGTTGCTACTTTTAATCCTACCAATGTTTTACCTGCTCCAGGTACGCCTGTTACAAAACAGATAACCTTTTTCTTAAACTCTTTTGCATACTCTATTGTGTCAGAAATCGAATTGGTTGTTTTACTTAAATTTTTTGCTTCTGCATCGTTTCTAGTAATCTCTTCAACAGAATGTTCATTATATAAATTAACAGCAGCTTCTATTATTGTAGGAGTTGGTGAATAGCTACCAGAAATAAATTGGTTGCCATCTATTTCTATTTTATTTGAAAAGAAAGTAACAGTATTCTGTATGACATTTTTAATTCCTAATTTATTCGTTTTTATTGGGATTATTAAGTTGTCTTTGTGTGATGTTGTAAAGATATTGATGGCAAATTCATCAGCTTCTGTTGCAATTAAAATTGGAACTATAACTGCATCATGACTAGGTTTATGAAAGTTCTTCAAATCAAGTGCATAATCCCAAACCTGATTTATGTTATGACTTAGATATTCTGTTTCTCCTACTTTAAATTCTAATACAAAGACGACATTTTCAATTACAAGTAAACAATCAATTCTTTTACCCATTCTTGGAATTGAAAACTCAAAGAAAATATTTCCACTAAACCCTTGTAGTTGATTTTTTAAAATAACAATCTGCTGTTTCCAAGCTTCGGTAGTATTTAAGTTGGTATCAAATGTATTAGCAAGTGTTATTTCACCTATTATTTCTTCAATTGATTTAATAAGAAAATTATCTATGGAGTCTTTATAATAAGCGTTTAGCATTTATTGTTTATTTAAAGTATTAGTTCTTTCGAATGTTATTTCTGGCAAAATGATTAGTATTTCATTTTCAACATTTTCTTTTTTCCAGTAGATTATAAAATCAATTTTCACTTCTTTTATATAAAACCCTTTAGCATTCATATCATTTATATAACCTTGAAACTGAGTTGAAAATTTAAGAATGCTATGACCCTTTTCTGTAACGCATTCTTGATTTTTATATATTAATCTATCACCGCCTTTTAAATTTTTTATTACCCATTGTTTATTTATGAAGTAATCTAACCACACGTCTTTATAGGATACTTGTTTTAATATTTCTAAAGGTAGTGGATGGATGTTATTATTATTTTCAACTTTAATATTTTCAACTAAAATATTATCTAAATAATTGCCATTTAAATGTATTGTTAGATTTTGTTTTGCCCTTGTCATAGCTACATATAATAGGCGCTTATTTATATCAGTAGAGGTTGAATAATTATCTAGCAATAAAAATACATTATCAAATTCTTTTCCTTTTGATTTATGAATAGTTGAAACAAATATTATATCGCCATTTGAATTAATAAAATCTTCAAGTTTTGATTCTCTTATATATATATCAAGATCTGATTTGTATTTTCTTTTATTATTTGTAATTTCAAAATCTCTAATAATATTCAAACAAGTTTCATAATTAGTACTATTGAAGTATTTCTCTTTTAATTGTTTTTTAGCTTCAGCCCAATTTTCTTCATCTATAGTGAAAGTATTTTCTTCAAGTTTCAAAGCATGTATAAAAAATCTAATTTCTAAAAGATTCAGTAAATTAAAATTGTCATTTGTTTGAATTAGTTTGGCTTGATGTCCGTGTTTCAGAAGTAACCCAGTTACCTGTGCTGCTTCGTCGTTAGAGTGTGTAAGTATACATGTACTTCCTCTTAATTCAGTTGCAACTACATCTTTAACTAATGGTAAGATTAAGTTTGTATTTTTATATTTTACAATTTTAACATTGCCATTTTCTTCCATATTGGAAAAAACGGGAGTTTGTTTTAATCTATGACTAATTTGTTTAGCAAATTTTGTTGTGAATTCTACAAGATTTTTCTTACTTCTGAAATTTTCGATCATTTCATAACTTACTGCCTTTTGCTCAATAATAAAATTTTCAAGATATTTAGAACTAGCTCCTCTAAACTCAAAAATATTTTGATCATCATCTCCAACTGCAATAACTCTCATCTCTTCATTATTAGCAATTAATGTTTTAACTAATTCAAATTCGTTCCCATCCATATCCTGAGCTTCATCAATGACTAAGACATTTTTTGTAATGCCACTATGTTCTACTTCGCCATTCTTTATTTTTAAAATAGCATTTTCAATAATTTTACTTGATTTCTCTAGTGTTCCAACTTTTCCTAAGAGGTCAAAACAATATGAATGAAATGTTTTAATTTCAATAAAATTTGCAGCATTACCAATTAACTTAAGCAATCTTTTTTTAAATTCTGTTGCTGCACCCCTTGAAAATGTTACCATTAATAGCTGTTCATGTTTTACATCTTCCATTAACAATAAAGACGCTAGTTTATGAACTAATACCTTTGTTTTCCCACTACCGGGTCCAGCAGCAACAACAATATATTTTGATTGAATATCATTGATTATTTTTAATTGTGTTGGAGACAATTCTCCAAATAGTTGTTTAAACTTAGATGGTGTTATATTTCTAGTTATTTCACGTTGCTCATTTACATTAAAGTATTTTCCAAGAAAAGTTGAGTAGTTTAACTGAAAATAGTCATCTACAAACTTTAATGCACTTGTATAATCTTCAATCATTTTTTTTGCATATGCACCAACAATATGAATTTGTTGGATTTTATTTTCATAAAATTTATTGAGATTTGTGTAATCTTCGTTTTTATATTGAATTTTATTATTATGTTCTAATCTCTCAATTGATAGTTTATTATATAACACTAAAAAACCACCTTCTATTTTAATTGCTTCAATTCTTGAAAGGAAAAACAATGCATTTTCTACATCTTCAATTGAAATATTTATTCTGAACAAAGATTGAGTTTTGTCATATTCCTCTTTAATTTCATGAACAGAAAATTCAATTAAAAATTCTTCTTTTTCATAATCTGTTTCTAAATATTCATTATTACATTTTTGAAATAATAAATCAACAATAAATCTTGCTAAAGTTTGTTGGCATTCCAATTTTTCCTGGAGTACTTTTTTAGGAACATTACTAATAATAACTATGTGATTCTTAGAATATTCTAAACTACTCTTTTTAACCCAGTTTTTGATTGCCCAAAAATTAAGTAAAGTTTTTATTTTGTTTGGTGTTACATCTTTACAGCCAAATTGTTCTATTTTTTCATTTAGTTCTTTAATATGAATTGTTTTTTCATTCTCATCAATTTCAGGTAATAAACTGTTTTCAATCTTTATAAAATTCTCTAATATATTTAGTGATTTGTTTTTCCCTTCTCCTCTTTTAATAAATGCAGTTAAATCTTTAGTATCCGCTAATATTTTTTCTTCCCTTAATAAATTAATAACATTAATCACATCCTCTTTTACTATTCCTAAATGTTCGGATATATAATCAATTCTTGATTCAGCAACTTCGTCATTTGATTTACTTTTACTTTTACTTGAAAATAATTTTTTGATTATTCTTATTCCTTTTTCTTTTTGCTTTTCATCAAATTTATTAGAAGACATTATTTTTTCTATAGCTTCTTGTACATTTTTAGCTAATATACTTGAAGCATAAATTCTAGGCATATTTTGTCCTCTCTTAATATAACCTGCATCTTCTAACGCAGCAATAGCTGTTTTAACTCTTGTTTCAATCTCACCCAAAGAATCATCCCATCCAGCTTTCCTGGCAATCTCCAATGCTGAATTAGAAAATTTACCCTTAAACTTAGTAATGTCTTTTATTGCTTTCCATATTTGTTGAATCTCTTTTATACTAAGTTTTGTTTGATTAAGCATTATAAAGTGTTTGCTTAAATCTTCTTCATCAAAAAGGACGTAACAATCAGCTGAAATATTTTCATCTCTACCGGCTCTCCCTGCTTCTTGTATATAATTCTCCAGTGAATCTGATATTTCATAATGAATTACCATTCTAACATCCTTCTTATCTACTCCCATACCAAAAGCAGAAGTAGCAACCATAATTTGTACATCTCCTTTAATAAATGCATTTTGGTTTGCTGTCTTTTCTTTCGAGTCCATTTTACCATGATATGGTTTTGCATTAAATCCATCATCACATAACCTTTTAGCTAATAAAAATGCTTTACGAGTTCTGGATACATATACAATTGTTGGACAATTTTTTTCGTCAATTAAGTTTCTTGTAGTTAGGTATTTTTCTTCGTCTGTATTTTTGGGAATTACTTTATAATGTAGATTTGTTCTTGATGATTTAGAACTGAATAATTCAAGATCTAAATTCAATTTATCTCTAAAATATTTTTTGATATCTTCAATAACATTCTGTTTTGCAGTAGCTGTAAAACAGGATACTGGAATAGGTTCATTGAGATTCTTTTTTTCTTGAAGGTTATAAATAAAGTCTCCAATATACAAGTAATCTACTCTAAAATCTTGACCCCATGATGAAAAACAATGCGCTTCATCTATTACAAATCGTACAACATTTCGTCCTAATAGCAGTCGTTCAATTGTTTTAGATCTAAGTGATTCAGGAGACAAATATAATAAGGAGGCAGAACCATCTTCAACTCTTTCGTAAGATTTTGCACGTTCTATTGGATCTAATAATCCGTTAATCGTAACTGAGTCAGTTATTCCTCTGCTTTCTAAATTATCAACTTGATCTTTCATTAAAGATTGTAGAGGTGAAATTATAACAGTCAACCCTTTATTACATTCTCCTCTCATTAAAGCTGGTACTTGAAAGGTAATTGATTTTCCTCCTCCGGTAGGAAATACAGCCAATATAGATTTATTATTTATAGCTGCATTTACTGCATTTTCTTGAAGGGGTTCATTTGAATATGTTCTATAATTTTCAAATCCAAAATACTTTTTTAGCCCTTTTTTTATATTTAATGATTCATTACAATAATCACAACCAACTATACAAGGTTTACACCTTAATAAAAACATTACATTTTCTATATATGGATAGTTTTTAAGTACCCAAGGTGGAGTTATAGAATATCTATTGTTACACTCAATAAGTGCTAAGCAATATGCTAATTCAATTGGATTTGTTGAAACGATATTTGTGAGGTCAACACTATCACAAATTACAGATTTGAAATTGTGTTTTATTAAATTAGAAACATTTAATTCGTCGGTTTTGTAATTAATATATTTAAAAAAATATTTAAACTCTATTTGGTCTGATAACAATAAAAAGTAAATTTGTTTTAAGTATTCAGGTTTGTTCTTAAAAGACTCTAATTCTTCATAAAATAAATCTTTAGCTTTTATAGAATCGTTTAGAGGGTTGTTTAATTCATCACTTTGTAATTTATCATCTTTTACAAGTTTGTGATAAGGTCTGGTAGGAAATAGTAATGGAGATAAGTATAAAGTATCTATAATATTATCTAAATTTATGTCTCCAACATTTATTACTTTTTTTATATATTTAATGTCATGATTTAATACATTATGTCCACAAATAAATTGTTGCCCTTTTAAAAAATCAACAAATGCGTTTATTGATTTTGAATGAAAAAAAACGTATTCATCTTTAACAGCTCCTATATCTAAAATATGACCACTTTTAGGATCTATTTCCGTGTCAATAAATGCTAATGAATTCATATTTTGAAAATTTTCTCTCTATGCCAATTCAAATTCTCCATTAAAGGATAGTGTTCCTTTTGTTTTGGCAATCTAATTATTTTACCTTCAAACTTTTTAAACCCATAATCGCTATCTACTTCTTGGAAAACAGCAGATAGTTTTACTCTATACTCTTTATCAATAGTTATTAATCCTCTATCAAACGCTCTATGTAAATTTGGGCATAATGCTATCCCATTAGTAATAGTATCATTATAGCTTTCACTAAATGGTACAATATGGCAAGCATCCACCATAGAAACATTTATCAATGCATTTATCTTCAATCCCGATATACAACAAGTATTATCATATATCTTAGGTATCTCACGTTTAAACAAACTTCCTCTAATAAATATTTCCTCTTCATTCTGGTTTTCTACAAGAGTCTTTATCTCTTTCTTATATACCACAGCATCCTCTTTCATTATCTTACTGCCCAGCTCATCAAATAGTTTTAGCTGTCCTTCCAATGATTTTCCATAATTAGCTTTGGTAAGCGGAAAGTACGCATCCAACAAACAGTGTTGCAAAAAGTTATTACTTTCTTTAACCATCATTAAAGTGTATAAGTCTTCTGCTATCTCAGCATACTCTACAGCAGCATTAAGATTATTAAATGTCTTCATGATAGAACCCATCAAGTTTATATTCTCAAATCCGCTTTTGGCTACAAGTTTCCAAAATGTACTACTCTTTAAATAATAAAAAGGGTAAGAAATTCTACAGTCATGGTTAGTGGTAACTAACAAATTCCAGTTAGTACTAAAAGCTGCAACTAACTCCGGTGTAATATAAATTCTAGGTCTATGAATCTGTCCGTTTTCAAAAGACTGTAATACAGAAAGTAATAAGATTGGTTTATGTGGTGCAGGGTCACCATGTGTTTTATCAATTCTTAGTTTCTTAAATGAGTTTATATATTTCTGTAGCACTTTCAAGCTAAATAGTCGGTTTTAGAGCACCAATATAATAACTTTTTACTTGTGTCTATTGAATCAAACTAACTTACTACACAAATACACCCACTTGGTATTAAATTTGTAACATCCATTCAAAACAAACCACAATGACAAAAGAGCAATTAAAAATCATGGAATTATACGCAGAGGCCCTCAAAGCCGAAGGCATCCTTTCTGGCTCGTCTAAATACATAAACCCTATACGAAAACTAAAAGACAAACCAAAAACCACCACCCCAAAACCCCCAAAAGAAAAAAACTAATCTGCACAACCAAACCCATTAACAGCAACCATATTAGCCAAAGGCATAAAACCTGTATCCTGTATTTGTATTCATTATCAAATTTTCAAATCATCAAATTATCACATTGGTATTCCTCTCGTTGTCACCCGTTCATACACAAGCCACATCAGTCGGTATGGTTTTGGCGTTAGCCAAAATGTTGAGCCCACTTTAGTGGGTGAGACAAATAGCGAGTGCAGTGGTGGTGTATGAACAAAAGCCAGCCGGCTATGAGGCAATTCTTCGCATAGATTATCTATAAAGAAAAAGGCAAGTTCGACCCCGTTGGGGTCGTAGGGGATCACCTGTTTGTTGTATTTAAATACATTATCACATTTGTATTTTTAGTTTTTCTTTTTTTAGTCTTTAGTTTTTGAATTTGAATTCTTTTTACTTTTTATTTTTTACTTTGAAATGCATTCATTATCAAATTGCCTTGTATTCATTTTTAATTCTTAATTTTTAATTTGTATTGCTGTTCCTGTATTCATTATCAAATTTTCAAATCATCAAATTATCACATTTGTATTTGCATTCTCCTTGTATAAAAAAAGGCAGACATCTCTGCCCACCTTTTTACTTTTGTTTCGTTACTTTTTACTTTGGAACAACCTTCGACATCCCAATCACAAACTCATTAGGGTCATTCTTTTTAAATACTATATTCATAGTAGAATCTAAAAATCCAGGAGCAACTACTGTCAATACCGCCTTGCCCAGTATATGAGTAGTAAATTCTTTAATCCCAAGTTCATCCAGCTTAAATACCTTAGTTATTACCTTCTTTTTCTTAGTCGTAGTTCTCACTTCAGTTATCACTGCATTCCCAATAGGTTCTCCGGTACTGGCGTTCACTACCGAATAACTACCTACATTATGCCTCTTACCCAATTGGATGGTCTTACCCAATAATCTCGCCTTATCTGCCAGTGTAGGATTGGAGTCTTTATACTCCCCTACCACAAGTTTAATCATTAGTTTCTTAATCTTCTTACCTTCATTAACCGACAAAGTCAATAGATCTGTTCCTTCCGATTTTTTTGTCACTTCCTCGGTTCTCGGAACATTTTTATGTACTCTGTACAAATTTATCTTAGTATTAATATCTGTAATATCTGTAGCATCTATATTGGTAATGATCAGTTTATTAGTTACCAGAAGAGCCACTGCAGCATCTAGTTTTTGTAAACAGGTCTCTTTATTATTAGCATAAAAATAAGTAAATGGCTTTTCCAGCTTTTTCTGAAGTGCTTTGTCTTTTGCCGAAATAGCCTTTGTTGTGGCTCTCACAAACAATTTAACAATAGTATTTACCGCCGTTGTCAGAAGCTCATCTACGGTTCCTGCATTCTCATCTGCAATACTTCCCTGCGCTTTTATAGCACCATCAGTTACCAGCAAACTAGCCGTCAGCAAATCCGATTGATCCTTATACTCCTTTATCTCCAGCAAAACTTCAGGATTATTAATTTCTAACATTTTCACTTGTCTTTGACTTTCAATTTCTTCAGCTTGTAATAGTTTCATGATCTTCCTTTTTAATATGTTTAATATATTTTCTTTATTTATTTACTGGCAATTGCCTTTATAATGTGTACTGAACACTAATTTTTTCAATTTTCATCGTCCATTTTCATCCTTCAGCTCATTTTTTCAATCCTCATGCTTCTTTTACCAATCCTCACGCATCTTTTACTAATCCTCACTCATCTTTTTTCAATCCTCACTCATCTTTTACCAATCCTCGCTCATCTTTTACTAATCCTCACTCATCTTTTATTAATCCTCACTCATCTTTTATTAATCCTCACTCATCTTTTTTCAATCCTCACTCATCTTTTACTAATCCTCGCTCATCTTTTACTAATCCTCACTCATCTTTTAAAAATATCTCCATTATTATTTTTTCTACCGCTTAATAAAGAACTTTTACGATCCAGAGAATCTGCTTTTCTAAAGCCACTTTCCTTTTTTCGTTTTACAAAACTACCCCTACACATAAAGCTAAAACTATGAAGGTTATATGTTTTCAAATTAGGACACATCATTCAATACCCCTTTTTTATAAGAAATAAAAGTGGTCATCCCATTAATGGTATACACATGTATTAATTTTTAATTGACCTTATGTCCTTGTATTACTCTTTGCCTTCGCAACCTTGCCTTGTATTTGTATTCTTTTTACTTTTTGTTTTTTACTTATTACTTTGAAATGTATTCAGTATCAAATTATCACATTATCAAATTAGCAAATTGGTATTCACTACCTTTATGCTTTATCAGCTCTTTAAAAAACAGTTGTATATGAACAAGCCAATTACTATTTGTATAATAGATCATCTAGCCCTTATTTCTAAAGCTTACCCTTTACTACTACAGGAATATGCAGAGTTTAATGTCCTCATTGCAGGAGGTACAATGGCCGAAGTAAAAACCTATATAGTACAGCATAGCCATATACCAGAAGTATTTCTCATAGATATCCAATTGGTTAAAAATAATAGCACCAACATCGTAAGATGGTTGCACGATACTTATCCCGAATCTAAATTGATAGCCATTAGCGATAGTTTAAAGCATGCCAAAATTCATGCTATGCTCATCGCAGGTTGTGTAGCTTTCTTTGGAATGAATATTCAGGTATCACAATTATATCAGGGTATTTGCGATGTTTCCAACGATTGTTTCCATAGCAAATTAGAAGAGTTTATCGATAAAGATTCTTTCCTGATGGCAAAAAAATACAATGGTTATCCCGTAGTGGAATTTAATACAGTAGAGCTAGATATGGTAGAATATTTATGTACAGAACTAACGTATAAAGAAATAGAAGTCAAAATGAATTTCAAACATGGAAATGCTAATTATTATGCCGATAAGATATATCAGAAACTAGGCATTCATTCCAGAAACGAATTGATTAAAATTGCTTTGCATCATGGATTAATTGATGAGTTAGTTTAAAGTTAATACAATACGGAGGCTTACGATGGAGACGAATACATACTTTTGTGTGCCGGCTGATACCGGATAAACAATTATAATACTATCGTTTTGTTGTATACCATTCCCGAAATAGCTAAGATTATAAATGCGGAAATGCGCAGTGGCAGCCATGCCGCGGGCAGCATACCCAGCATCAAAATAGATCATCTGCTGACCGATAGCCGCAAAATAGTACTTCCAAAGTCTTCCTTGTTCTTTGCGCTGAAAAGCAGCCGCAGAAGCGGCGAGGACTTTATAGCCGAAGTATACGAAAGAAGGGTAAGGCATTTTGTGGTGGAAAGAGATTTTGATTGCAGTCCTTTTCCGGAGGCCATCTTTCTGCTGGTAGATAATGTGCTGGAGGCCCTGCAGGACCTGGCGAGCCATCACCGTGCCTGCTTTGATTATCCGGTAATAGGTATTACGGGTAGTAATGGTAAAACCATTGTAAAAGAATGGCTGAACGAACTTCTGGAAGACGATTATAAGATAGTGCGTAGTCCGCGGAGCTACAACTCGCAGATTGGGGTGCCGCTGAGTGTATGGGAGATGAACCATCATCATACCCTGGCGATATTTGAGGCGGGAATATCCACCGTGAACGAGATGGCTACCCTACAATCGGTAATACGCCCTGGTATTGGCATACTGACCAATATAGGATCGGCACATGACGAGGGTTTTAAAGATACTAAAGAGAAACTGAAAGAGAAGATTAAACTATTTAGTGAGGCGGAATATGTGGTGGCGGAATATGGGCTGATACCGAAGGATGCGCTGAAGGCTAAGCAACTTACCTGGAGCTTTATAAATGAGGGTGCCGACCTGTTTATAGCGGGCATAGAAAAACATGCTGCTAAAACAACGCTGGAGATACGCTATCAGGAACATCCATTTAAACTAACTATACCATTTACCGATAGTGCCTCTATCAGCAATGCGGTAACCTGCATAACGCTGATGCTGCTACTGGGTATTGACTTTGCTACGATAGAATCGAGATTGCAATTGCTGAAGGGGGTAGAAATGCGTTTGCAACTGAAAACGGGGGTGAACAACTGCTTTCTGATAAATGATAGTTACAGCAACGATATATCCTCGCTGAGCATAGCGCTGGACTACCTGAAACAGCAATCGGGCAAGAATAAAACGACGGTGATACTCTCGGATATATTTCAGTCGGGGGTGGATGATATGGCCCTATACAAGCAGGTAGCGGAAGCCCTTGCGGAAAGGGGCATTGACCGACTGGTGGCCGTGGGTAAACATATCAATAAGGCGCTGTACCTTTTTCAGGCTGCGGTGGCTAAGGTGGAACTATACTCATCGACCGAGAACTTTCTGCGTCAGACTACTACCCACCACTTTAAGGATGAATACATATTGCTGAAGGGTGCGAGGGTTTTTGAGTTTGAAAGGATTGCGAATAAGCTGAGTCAGAAAGTACATCAGACGGTGCTGGAGATAAACCTGTCGGCACTGGTAAAGAACCTGAAAATATACCAGCAACACCTGTTGCCTTCTACCAAGCTGATGGCGATGGTAAAGGCCTATGGCTACGGTAGCGGCAGCGCGGAAGTGGCGAGGGTATTGCAATATCATAAAGTAGATTATCTGGCGGTGGCCTATGCGGATGAAGGAGTGGAGCTGCGTAAGGCGGGCATTAGTCTACCCATCATGGTGATGAATGCAGATGAAGAGGCCTTTGATGCGATGGTGGAAAATAACCTGGAGCCGGAGATCTATTCATTTAATATCTACAATGCTTTTCATGCTTACCTGGTAAGACAGGGGATCAAGCAACATCCTATTCATATAAAGATTAATACGGGCATGAACCGCCTGGGCTTTGAGCATCTGGATGCAGTGGAGCTGGGTAAACTTTTGATAGAAAGAAAGACGATGGTGGTGCAATCGGCGTTCAGTCACCTTGCTGCCAGCGAGGATGATGGCATGGATGAATTTACTGCTCATCAGACTTATCTGTTTGATGGTTTCTGTGGCACCTTGAAAAACATTATAGGCTATGGGTTTATAAAGCATGTGGCCAACTCGGCGGCTATCTTCCGTCACCCCGGCTACCAGTATAATATGGTGCGTCTGGGCATTGGACTATATGGTGTAGACTCGGCATCGCTACCGGGTATCCGTCTGGAGAATGTGGCATCGCTGAAGACGACCATTGCTCAGATAAGGACTATCAGTGCGGGCGAAACAGTGGGCTACAACCGTAGGGGCACCGTGGAAAGAACCAGTAGAATTGCTACCATCCGTATTGGCTACGCCGACGGTTATAGCAGGCGAATGGGTAATGGCGCTGGGTTTGTGTATGTACGCAACAGAAGAGTACCGGTAATAGGGAATGTATGTATGGATATGACGATGATAGATGTAACGGATATTCCGGATATAGCGGAGGGTGATGTGGTGGAAGTATTTGGCCCGAACATTCCGGTAGAGGAGATAGCGCTGGAATGTGATACGATTGCCTACGAGATACTTACGGGGATTAGCCAGCGGGTGAAGCGGGTTTATATTGAGGAGTAGGTTAATGTGATAATTTGATGATTTGAAAATTTGATAATGAATACAAATACAGGGCAAAGAGGCAAGGAGTAATACAAGGAACAAAGGCAACGAGGCACATAGGTATACAGGAACAGCCAATACAAATTAAAAATTAAGAATTAAAAATAGAATACAAATACACGGTACAAAGGTTTGGGTTAATACTGGCTTTTTTTTACTTTTTGTTTTTTACTTTTTACTTTATTAAACTACTTTGTTTGGGTATGGCTTTCTTTTTAAATCAACTTTTTCATACTACTTATATATGAGATACCGGATCTTTTTTATATTAACCTTTTTACTAATGATTGCTGTGGCTAGTGAAGCTCAGCAGTTTTATCGTACCAGTAAGCCTGCCAGACGGTGGGTGGATAGTGTATATAAATCGCTTAGCAAGGAGGAACGTATTGCTCAGCTGATGGTGGTGCGTGCACATAGTAATCTGGGACCTGAACATGTGGCGGAGCTTACTCAAATAATTAAAAAGTATAATGTAGGGGGACTCTGCTTTTTTCAGGGTGGACCGGTAAGAGAGGCTATGCTGACCAACTACTATCAGCAGCTTTCCAAGACCCCTCTGATGGTTTGTATAGATGGTGAATGGGGACTGGGTATGCGACTGGATAGTGTAGTGAACTTTCCTCGTCAGATGATGATTGGCGCTGTGGCTGATAGCAATATAGTATATGCCTTTGGTAAGGCCGTGGCCAGACAGTGTAAGCGACTGGGCATACAGGTGAACTATGCTCCGGTGACCGACATTAACAACAACCCTGACAACCCCGTAATTAATGACAGAAGCTTTGGAGAGAACAAGTATAAAGTAGCCTCGTTTGCTACCGCCTACATGCGTGGGCTGCAGGATGAAAATGTGATGGCCTGTGCAAAGCATTTTCCTGGACATGGTGATGTGGCCGTGGATAGTCACCTGGATCTTCCGGTAATGAATAAAACCCTTGAGCAGCTGGATTCGCTAGAGCTATACCCTTTCCGAAGGATCATTAATGCGGGTGTGGCGAGTGTGATGAATGCACACCTGTACATTCCATCGATAGATACTACCGCTAACAGGGCTACTTCGCTTTCGTACAAAAATGTAACGGGATTGCTGAAGAACGAACTGGGTTTTAAAGGCATAGCCGTAACAGATGGTCTGGAGATGAAGGGGATTGCGAAATTTTATCCTGCAGGCGAAGCTTCGGTACAATCGCTGATAGCAGGAAATGATATGCTTTGTCTGCCAGGCGACATAGAAGGCAGTATACAAAAAACGATGCTGGCACTGAAGCACCGATTGATAAAAAGAAAGGAATTTAAGGCGAGAGTAAAGAAGATATTGCTGTCGAAATATAACCTGCAACTTAATCATGTATCGCCAATAGATACCGCCCATATAACAGAAGATATTAATAAAAATACCGCCGACATCAATACCCTGATTGCCAACAATGCCATCACCCTGGTAAAGCAGGAAACTGCGGGTATACTTCCTGTAACTGCAAAGGATAAACTGGCGTATATAGCAATAGGTACAGGAGTTGACAATGCTATTATCCGGTACCTGAAAACGAAGGTCGGCATAACTGTATTTTACCTTAATACCACAACTGATTCTGTACGCAGTTCTTTATTGATAGACAGTATTGCAAATGCGGGTTATACTAAGATAATTGCAGGCATACATCATTATAGCAGGAGACCTGCTAATAACTTCGGTATTGCAGGACCGAATCTGTATGCCATACAGTTGCTGGCAAAAAAGAAGCATGCTATTATGGTGGCATTTGGTAATCCTTACTTCATCAGAAACTTTGCTGCGGCTGCCAATATCATGGCCTGCTATGAAGATGATGATATCACGCAGACTGTTGCTGCACAGATGCTGCTGGGCTATCTGCAACCTAAGGGTACTCTGCCCGTATCGGTTAATAATACCCTGAAAGCAGGTACTGGCATTGTAAGCAGTGCACTTGCAGTGAATGAAACAGGGATAAATACCAGCGCTATAGATAGTATTGTACAAAATGGCCTGTTGGAAAAAGCATTTCCTGGCTGCAGCATAATGGCTATTTATAAAGGCAAGATAGTACTGCATAAAACCTATGGATTTACCGACAATGAACATGCAGTGCCTGTAAGTAAAAACATGCTGTATGATGTTGCCTCTATAACCAAAGTAGCTGCTACCACCCTTGCAGTAATGAAGCTGTATGACGAACAGAAAATAAAGCTGGATGATACTTTGGGCATGTATCTTCCCCTTACCCGTAATACAGAGATAGGAGGATTGACTATCCGCAACCTGATGATTCATCAGGCTGGACTGGTATCCTTTATTCCATTTTACAAAGAGCTAACCGATACCCTGAAAGGAAAGGTAAAGCCTAGTTATTTTAGTAGCACCTATAGCACAGCATTTCCTATTCCTGTTGCTGAAAATATGTATCTGAGAAAGGACTGGAACGATACGATGTATAGCAGAATAACCAACAGTAAACTGGTAAATAAAGGACGATATGTATATAGTGATAACGATTTTATACTGATGGGGAAAGTAGTAGAAAGCATTACCCATCAATCGCTGGAAGATTATGTAACAGAACAGTTTTATCTGCCGATGCAACTGAACAATATTGGTTATCATCCACTGGATAAATTTTATGCGCAAGCGATTGTTCCATCGGAAAAAGACAACTGGTTTAGAAAGCAAACTTTACAGGGTTATGTAAACGACGAGGGCGCTGCTATGATGGGTGGTGCAGCAGGACATGCAGGACTGTTTGCCAATGCCGAAAACCTTGGAATTTTGTTTCAGATGTTGCTGAATAAAGGCAGCTGGAATGGAAGAATCTACATACAACCTTCTACGGTAGATTTATTTACCGGATACCATAGTAAACAAAGCAGAAGGGGACTGGGATTTGATAAACCGGAATTACATAATCAGGGTAAGGATCATTATCCATGCCCTTCAATATCGAGCGCTGCCTTTGGGCATACCGGATTTACGGGCACCTGTGTATGGGCCGATCCTGCGAAGGAACTGGTATTTGTATTTTTGAGTAACCGAACATATCCTGACAGGAAAAATACTTTATTGAATAGTATGAATATCAGGGGTAAGTTGCTGGAGGAGTGCTACAAGTTTTAGAACGTGAACAAAGGCAAAGAGGCAATAGGCAAAGAGGCAAGAGGAATACAAATACAAGGAGGTAGGAGGTAGGAGGCAGGAGAATACAAATTAGCTAATTTGCTGATGTGATAATGTGCTAATTAATACAAGGTAAGAGGCAAGCGGAATTCAGACTATTTTGATCCTGCTTTATTCTTAATGCTATACTCTTAACACGCTGTTTTCCCTGATAAATAGCCGAATAAAAAGTATATCCCTTCATTGTTGATTAATGGATACCTTATATACTCTGAGCATTATTTTATATAGTTTTCATTTTAAGATTTTGTCTCATAGCCGGCAGGCTCTGTTCATACACCACCACTGCTGACTCCTTGTCTTACCCACTAAAGTGGGCTCAACATTTTGGCTATCGCCAAAACCGGACCGACTGATGTGGCTTGTGTATGAACGGGTGACAACGAGTAGGACAGCTTAAATAATACTTTGAACATGCCTTATTCGTAGTTCTTTTAGTGTTATAAATTCATTTCCCAAAACAACACTTCATTAATAAAGTAAATAATTCTGTAATATCGGCTATCGATTATGTAGTTGAGTGTTATTTATTTTTGAGGAGGTTTACTACATCTACTGTAAGTCCGGCTGAAATGCAATTGGTTAATGCATCTACTTTTTTCCTAGACACAAAAGAACTAAGTGTTGCAGTACCAATAAGATGGAAATTTTTTACTCCTAAAGATATCATAGCAGTAGGTTCAAAGGTTACCAGATAATCGTTGCTATTCACATTCATTTTGAAGTAGTCCTTTTCGTTTGTTGTATAATTATTGTCTGCAAATTGGTAGTTGAATGCGGAGATTTTTCCTACTAAAGCAAGCGAAATATTTGGGATAGGATTTATATAAAAACCTGGTTGAATAAAGAAGGTATTGATGGAACCATTCTGATGTCGTTCATATTTATTAGTATCGCTGGAAAAACCGCTTTCATTCATTGAAAACTGACCTATGCTATACCCGGCATATGTACTAAAAAAGATTGTTTTTGTTTTGTTTACAGGAGTATAATATCCCAACATAAACTCCTGAGTACTTCTGCTGGTGTGCACATTAGAAGAATCGTAATAGTTGTACTCTACAGGCTTAAATAATCCACCATTACTCCGATAATAAATAGTATGATCGCTCATATAATTGTAACTATACCCAATAGCCCAATGATTGCTAATTGCATAAGCTGTTTTAAATGCTAGGCCATATATGGTGGCTTTGCCTTGTGATCCCAAGGAGCCTTCGGCACTTAATTTAGATTCTCCTTTCTTTTCTAATACTGGAATATTAGGAGTAGGCACATAGTATAAAAACCTGTGGGAGGAACAGGCTGTTAAGGACAATATCAATGACAGGATGATTGTACTCTTTATTTTATCAGCTAAAAGGTATAAAGACATAGATATAATTCAGGTGCAATATAAATACAAATTTGATGATTTGATATTTTGATGATTTGATAATGTATACAAATACAGAGGTCTCTGAATGCAGCTAATGCTTAGTAATACAACTGCTGATTTATATTCTATCTTCCATAAAAAAGAGACGGCCACTTTTGGAGTGACCGCCTCTTTAACCCAGAATACGCAATAGATATTCTATTACAAACTCCAAATGCGTCAAACACCAGTATTTGCTTGATTTTTTGTTATTACCATAGTTTACTATGCTTGCTAACAAAAAATCTGCTCAAACACTTGTCTTTATTGCATTTGTAGCTTTCATAACGAATCCTACTGCGAAATCTAGGTTTACCCATGAAACTCTACTGCTATGAACGCAGATTATTAACTCTACCCTATTACTTGATGAACAATTCGTTTCTGTAAACAATCTTTGCTGCCTCGTCTCTTACTACTAAAGAATACATACCAGCAGAAATACTTCTATTTACATTTATAGCTTCTGAAACAGAAGATCCTTCCTGATAATTGATAGTAGTAGCTTGTAGATTCTGACCAAGATTATTGATTAATACGATGCTGTATTTTCCTTTGCCTAAACCTGCCATCTGTAGATTGATTACTTTATCTACCACAGGGTTTGGATATACACTTATGCTTTCTTTATCGTTAGTAGTTTTAATCATAACAACATTGCTGTAATAGGTTTTGCCGTTCATCTCTGTTACCTTAATTCTGTAATAATTGTAACGGGACAATTTAGCTTCGTCATTCCAGTTATAACTTGCAGTGATTGTGTTCTTAGCAGACTGTGTATTGTAGCTAGTGAAATCTTTACCATCGGTAGATTTTTCTACTTCATAATGACTGATTTTTTCTTCATTAGCAGTAGTCCATGAAACAGTTACCTTCTTTTCGTTTTGGACAGCTTTTACTGAAGTAAACTTAACTGCCAGTCCTGTTACATTTTTGAATATCACCCTAAAACGATCTTTATAAGAAGCAGGATCAGCAGTTGGTGTAAAGGTAACCGTACTGGTAGCGGCGTATTCTATACCTGTAACATTATCCTGGATAAATGGTTGCAGTGTACCTTGATTTAGATATTGTGAAACATCCAGTTTAAGATCGTAAGAAACATTTGCCTGCAGCTGTGTAATCTGTATAGAGATTACATCATTCACTACTGGTAATGGTAAACCATCGATACTTAAATTTTCGGATGATTCGGCTATGTAGATATTCTCGCCACCATTAAAGAGTTTCTTGGTATCTTCTTCTCCATTGCTCTTTGAGAAGGCATTATCAAATACAACTGCTGCAGCATCTACATTAGTATATACTCCATTACTAGTTTTATTTAGATTTATACTTAACACAGCAGTAGTAGTAGCTCCAAATACACTATTGTGAGAAGAGTTGAGCACCTTATCTGATTCTTTTATTTTAATATATGGTGTAGCTACCCCATAATTATTAACCATGATAGCCTGACCAGATTCTATATTCAAGAAACTAGGATCGTTGGCAGAACCTCCTTTAGGATTAGGTATAACAGTAGTAACGTGTGTAGTTCTGTTATACTGCACAGTGATATAACGCTGGTATCCTGTAACTGCATCCTGATAAGTAGGATCAAGATAGTAGTATGAATTATAGATGCTGGAATGACCCAATATTTTAGACCAGTCGATAGGACAAGCATATGGATTTGCTATCAAGCTAAAAGTACTAGAACCACTGGATAAGCCATAAGAAGAAGAAACAGCAACATCGTCAGCTGTGGAACCACTTAAAGTAATATTTACATCGCCTGTAATAAGTTTTCCTGTAGTACGCAGTGTAGTAGCAGTTGGCATATTATTAGGATTAGTATTCATATTAAAATTTCTAGCGCCTCTGATAATTCCTCTGTAACCTCTGAATGGATCCAGATTAGTTCCTTTGGTAGTAGTAATTGCAGACCAGGTAGTACCGCTTAAAGTATACATAGAAGGTAGGCCAGCGTAGGTATAATCTAACCCTGAAGAAGCCTCGACATTAGATAAGCCAGCAGCACCTTTGGCCGCAGGACCTGTGATATAGAAACCATAGTTGCCAGATGCGCCATTCTCCTGCCAGTTGGCAAATATGGAACCAGCATCCGCTACAGAAGGAGCAAGATCGCGATAGTTTCTGTATCCTTTAGTGATATAGCGTTCTACCGTTACGTTGCCAGAAACTGCTGCACCAGGTATAACCGGGGCTACTAAAGCCGTATTATTTAAAGAAGTAGACTTCAGTGTAAGATTGTTGTTGGTATAAAGAGTACCGCCTTGTAAGCTCAGTTGATTTAAGATGTTAACTTTATTCTGTGAGCCTGAATAAATGGTAACTCCTGCTGTATTATTTATTGTTAAGAAATTAAGATTAACAATACCTGCGATAGTTTGAGCAGCGGTACCATTCATAGTCAGGTTACCTGAAATCTGACTATTACTGAACGCTACATCTCCGGTAATATTTACGTTATTAGGTCCACCAGTGTTGATGTTGGTATTATTATCAAACTTCAGATTATGTACTGTAACACTACTGGTTAAAACAGGATACATGTTGCTACCTGTCTGACCAATAGTAACATCATCGGTAGCAACCGGAGCACGACCAAAAGACCAATTGTCGCCATTAGTCCAGGAAGTAGTATTGGCTGCCGCAGTCCAAACGATATCTCCTACTGGGGCAGCAGTAGCTCCTCTAATTGATCTGAAATCGCTTGCAGTACCTGCCAATAATTCGTCATAATATAATACATTAATTTCGGTACCTACCGGAACTGTGGCATATAGCCCTTCGCCACTATGCCCTGTAGCAGAAGATCCAAACGTAATTACATCATAATAAATAGAATTACTGTAAGCATAAAAGAAAGTATCTACATTCCAGGAACATGCAGTATGACCTGAAGTTCTGGTAGTAGAATTGACAGCACTATGCCAAGTATTAAGAACAGGTCTGCTGATCATAAAATTGATACCATATTCGTGGTGTAAAACCGGATTATAAAAACCACCCGTAGCTATAATGGTATCCTTGCTTGGGATAACAATATCCATTACGCTAAATAAAGAAGTAGGAGCGCCATAAATTTCTTCCGATCTAACGGACCAGGTTGAACCATCGTACTGTGCTTTGTACATCCCACGAACGATAGGGCTTACGGTATTGTCGTAGTCGACACCAATGTAAGCAACGATCTTTCCGCTATCACTTACTATTTCAATATCATTTACGTTTACATCCTGTCCGTCTGTTGAAGTATGAATGTAAAGTTGACTCCAATGCAAACCTCCGTCAAGGGTATAGAATACTCCACCCTTTTGTCCTGAATTAGTATTTTTATATCCTATCATTACGATATTGGTAAGCGAATCGCTAATGGCAATTGCCTGAATCTGAGAACCTACCTGAGGATAATTGTAAGGAGCATTTTCTGCAGTAAATATCTGCGACCATGAAGTTCCTTTATCGCTTGTTCTGTACAATCTAACATTACCTACATAAGCAGTAGTACTATCATCCACCATTTCGGCAGAGAAGTACGGCGAACCATCACCATTAGGAAATATAGAGGTACTCCATCTTTTAGCCGAACCACAGTAGTCGCTTACATATCTTACACCATCTTTACCGGCCAACCAGCCAAAAGATTTATCTTTATTCATGTCGAAATCATACACCTGTGTAGCCAGGATACCATCATCTATTTCATGAATAGAGGCACCACTGTTTTCGGACAAGCCCAAACCCTGATCGGTAGTCATTAATATATTACCCTTGTTAGTAAGACTGTTTTCGTTTAACAAGAAAACAGAACCATCGTTAGGATGGGTTTCGAAACCAGTATTACCAATCAGCACCCATGTGCCAGCAGCACCAGCAGAAGGGCTATAAGTAGATCCAAAATAAACATAAACAGAACCGAAAGTACCTGTTCTGAATTCGATATTATATCCTGAAGTACCGGTAATATTTGTATTAACGATAGTATAAGCAGATCCAAAAGAACTGGTATTGGCTACATATTTGTTTGGGTTAGTGCCCCCATTGGTACCCCCTACGTATACAGTGCCATCGTTATATACACCCATTGCAGACCAGCTATAGCCCGTAGCTGTAGGTACAGCCATTGCATCGATAGTAGTAGTTGCAAAATCGATTCCGGAGGTAAAATCGCCACCAAACTGTAAAGCTTTAGGAGCAGAACCTTCTTTGAAGGCATATAATTTACTATCATGACCTTTTACTAATGCGGTAAATGCATATCCATTTACGGTTGTGTTGCTAACCGCAGTAACTGTGCCTGTTGTAGCATCTATTGTAGAATAATAGAAAGTATTGTTGGCACCTACTGCACTTAAATAATAAAGTTTATTATTATGCACCGCAACATCAATGATACCACCGCCAGTAGGAACAGCAGTAGCTGCAGGATCGGTAATAGAAGTATAATACAGATTGCCATTATTTACAAAGTAAATTTTTTCAGATTCTTTATGGTACGCAATACGTCTGATATTGCTTCCCAAGCCAATTGATGCATCTGCAGAAGGAAGCACCGTAAAAGAATTTACTTTGGAAATAGAACCAAATGCACTAGCCTTTACATCAGCATAAAATAAAGAGTTAGCGCTTTCGGTAGCTACCACAATACGAAGGGAATCGGACAATACCCCTGTTCCAATTTTACCGCCTGTAATGGCATTAATTCTACCTCCATAAACACCTTCAACCGTTGTGATGGTCTGGCCATGAACTAAGAGTATTGTAAAAATACTCAGGATAAATGTTAATTGTTTTTTCATAACTACATGTTTTAAACTTGCCTACTATTTTACCGGTTTCAGCATTCCGTGACTATTGTTAAAAAAGTATAGTCCAACTTTCTCCTTTATAATATCAACTTTATTTTGTTAATCTACCTAATACTGCTTTTTAATATTATCTAAGAACTAACTCAAAATGCATTATAAATTTTCATTTATGATTCTATACCTTTGAACTTCGATAACAAATTTAGACTATGAATAATAATATTTCAAAGGCTATATCTGTTGTTTGTGATGGAATATTTTTACTGATTTTACCATAAAAAGGGGCTTAATTCTAGTAGTATAGTATGGTAATACTTGAAATAATGAAACAAATACAGCTGTTTCAAGCTATAACTTGGGAAAATTAAGTCCATTATATTAAAATGGAAAAAGAGAAGGTTGTGATGATTTTTAGTTAATTTTAATTTGTTGTTTGAACATTAAAAACAATTAAAATATATTAGCCAACGGTTAAGATTAAAGAATATGCAACAGAATCCGGCTATCATTATCATTAATAGTTTAAATAAAAAGAAGGCTGAAATTGTAAAAGCCCGACTAGAAACGGAGTCCAGAACCAGTTTATTAAAACTATTTGAAATTTTATATTCCAAAAGGGATAGCAGCATCGATAAAAAGGATTTATTTAAAAAGCTTTATGGTTATAATTATAGTGATGATAAGGACTATTTACTAAGAAATGAGCTTAGAATATTAAGACAGAAATTAGATGATATCATCATTAAAATGGCCATTGAAACGGAAGTGAAAAGCAATATTAACTACCGGAATAAAATGAGGCTTTTTGCATACCGTCAGTTTGGTTTGAATGAACTTTTTGCTGATGAATATGATGGAGCTGTTGATAGTGCCAACAGTAATCTGGACTTTGAGAAAGTTTTATCTATGCAACAATGGATAATGGAACTAGGGTACAATCATAAATTAAACCATTTGAAATCGTACGAAGAGAAGGCTATCTTCTTTAAAACTTTGTCAGAAAATTGTACAGGAACTTTGGAAGAATTTTCTGCAACAATTCTTAGAATGTCGCAATATTATTATTCTCTGGCGGGGTACTACCAACAGTTGGCTGGAAAGGGGTCTCTTTTTAATATACTGGAAGAAGATTATCAATTAAAAATAAAAGACCATCCATTGAGCTTACATTTTCATTACCGATCGCTGGCTATTCATACAAATGGAAAAGAGCGATTAATGAATTTTATAAAGTCTTTTGAGATGCTAGAGAATCATAATCCACAAAATGATTATATAATCGAGCTTGAATTAAATTCATTGCTGAATATCAGCAGAAGCCTGCAACAGACAAGGGATTATGAAGCTGCAATGAATTATATTGCTAAAGCATTTAATGATTATCTACCCAAGCTTGATAATTATGCCTCAGAAGAAAAACTATATGCAAACTATCTGATAGCACTCATGAATATGTTTGAATATGAGAAAGCTATTTCTATTTTAAACAGCTTACAAGAAAAGAACAAAGGGGAACAATACATAAATAACTGGTTTAATATTTACCAGATTATGGGCAATATTGGCATGAAGGATATGAAGATGGTGAGCAAGCTGATGCCGGTAAATTTTAATAATATACCACCCCAGCACAGGGTTTATTATAGACTGCTTTTATGTATAGAACTGCATCTATTAAATAGAGAGGATCAGGCTTGTAGAGAGTTTCAGAATTTAACTAATAGTAAATTGAATGATGAGTACGGTAAGGATGTAGAATATGTAATTGGTCTATTTGGATTTGCATTTGTGCTCTTTGAAAAATATCAAGGGCAAAAAAATGTTCTCAGCGAAAAAGAGCTTATTAAATTAAATATGCTTACAGAGCAAGTAGAAAATAATATATTGAATGATATTAATATCCTTCCTCTTTATAGATGGATACGAAGAGAGCTAGAGTTAAAATTTAAACTCCAACAGGATTAATATTATTAAAGGTCAGCACTTTCACCAAAGATTCAATTTGAATCAAAACGAACATCAAACACTTACATTATTCACTTATATCAATCATCACTTTTTCAAACGCACCCATAAATACTTTTGATCCAGCGTGTTTAAATAAAATATGTTTCGACTACTGCTTTCTGTTTTTGTATCCATATAAAAGTCCTTTATATGCAATTAAATATTAAAGCACCTTTTAAGAATAATTGATGAATGGCAATGCATACAGATTTAATAGTCTTAAATTTACCACTCCCGATTTAATAATCAATATGATTACTAACTTAATTTAGTCTAAAAGATGAAACAAGTCTCAATCTTATTGTTTTTGTTAGTCCTTTTCCAAAACAGCAATGCTGCTGATAAGAATAAACCATTATCCCGATTTAATTTTATGGTATTGAATGGAGGCTCCGTTATTATCAGGGCACAAGTAGATACTATTTCCGACACCCTCAATTTTATACTCGATACAGGATGTGGGGGTATTTCCTTAGATTCCGCTACAGCAGAGGAATATCATATTCCTACCGTTAAAACAGACATTAATGTGGTGGGTATTGCCGGTACAAGATTGCTCAGTTTTGCCTACAATCATAGTTTAATTCTAAACGGATTTAAAATAGATAGTTTACAATATCATATCAACGATTATGAAATACTTACCTGTGCAAATGGAATACGCATAGATGGGGTAATAGGGTACTCTTTATTTAAAAAGTATATTATCTCTATAAACTACGATGACAATACTATTGAATTATATGATAGCGCTCATTTTACTTATCCCAGAAAGGGGTATTATATATATCCAAACATAAATCCACTTCCACATTTAGACATACAATTGAGTGACGCAAAGGCGATAAAAAGTAATCTGATTTTTGATACCGGAGCAGGCCTTTTTTGTTTACTGAATAATCAATGTGAAAAGGAAACAGGATTAGTATACCCCAAAAGAAAAAAATATAGAATACAGGCAGAAGGTATCGGGGGTAAAAAAGAAGCGGATTTAACGGTAATCAATAAACTAAAGATTGGAAAGTACTCCTTTAGAAATGTTCCTGTATACCTGATAGATGATGAAAATAACGTAACAGGATACCCAGCTGGATGCGGTCTTATTGGTAATGAAATTCTTAGACGTTTTAATACAATTTTTGATTATCCTCATAAGACTATCTATCTAAAACCAAACAACCATTTTTATGATTTATTTGATTATTCCTATACTGGTTTAAGTGTATTTGATCTGGATGGTAAAGTAACCGTTACGGAGATTATGCCCGAATCTCCCGGTAAAAAAGCAGGTTTTGAAGCAGATGATGTAATAATTGCTATTGATAATGTAATCATCAATAATATACAACAGTGTAAATCACTGTTTCAGAATATTGGTAAAACATTACTGGTATGGATAGAAAGAGATGGAAAAACAAAACTCTTAAAGCTGGATATTAAAAACATTCAGGATTAGTATTCTACTACTAATATATCCCTAAATTTGTCATCTTTCCTTTTGAATATTTTTGGAAAATTAATAATGCAATGATGGTTAAGAAAAGTTTATTATATATTTTATGTTTATGGGTAATTGGTACAAACGCTCAAGCACCGGCAACCTATTATGATAGCGCTGCTGGCAAGACCTGCGATGTATTGAAAACTGCTCTCAGAAACATTATTACCAATGGACACACACCAAGAACATATACCGACTTATGGGCTCAATATGCCATATCCGATGTTAAACCAAGAACAGTAGGAACTGGAAGTGCAACTGTTATTTACGATGTATACTCTACCATCCCAAATGGTACTGATCCATATCAGTATACCCCATTAACCACACAATGTGGTGGTTATAAAAAAGAAGGAGATTGCTATAATAAAGAACATTCAATTCCTGAAAGCTGGTTCAGCGGTAATCATGGCGTACCGGGTGATGCCACTGATTATAACTTCATTTTTCCGGTAGATGGATATGTAAATAGTCATCGTTCAAATTATCCTTATAGCGAGGTAGGTACTGTTACCTGGCCTTCGCAAAATGGTGGCAAATTAGGGCAATCAATATTTCCTGGTGTAACAGGAATGTCTTATGAACCTATCGATTCTTTTAAAGGAGATTTAGCTAGAGCCTTTTTATATTTTGTTACCAGATATCAGGATAGTATTCCAGTCTGGGGAACCAATCCTGATGCTGCTCAGGCATTTGATACCAATACTTTTCCAAGCATAAAAGTACCTTTTATAAAGTTGATGATCAAGTGGCACAAACTAGATCCAGTTAGTCAGAAAGAAATAGACAGAAATAACGCTGCATTTACTTATCAGGGAAATCGTAACCCTTATATCGATCATCCGGAATATGTAGATCTGGTTTGGAATAGTACCTGTACCGGCTTAGCTGCTTTACCAGTTAATATCACCAGTTTTAGCGGTAAACTAAATACAGGAAGGGTAAACTTAAGCTGGAAAAGTAGTGGTGAAATAAACTTGCAGTCTTATACAATTGAAAGAAGAGAAAATGCTTCAGATAAATTTA
>CANFLJ010000002.1 GCA_947447815.1 Chitinophagaceae bacterium
AAATTAAACGACTGCTACTTGCGTTCATGATGCTGCCAATGATGTTGTATTCAATATCAGTATTGGCACAAGACAAAGTGGTTACCGGTAAGGTAACAGATTCTAAAGATGGTTCGGCTCTTCAGGGAGTAAGCATCACAGTTAAGGGAACGAAACTGGGTGTACAAACCGGTTCTGAGGGTAACTTTAAAATTAAGGTTCCTTCTACTGCTACTGCTTTGGTAGTTTCTTCTGTTGGTTATGCTAGTCAGGAAGTTGCTGTTGGTGACGAAATGATTAGTATTAAACTTGTTCAAACTAAATCTGATATGAACGATTTAGTAGTAGTTGCGTATGGTACTCGTAAAAAAAGTGATCTTACCAGTTCGGTTACAGCAGTAACTGCTAAAGATTTTCAGAAAGGAGCCATTGCTTCTTCCGAGCAATTACTACAAGGTAAAGTTGCAGGTTTGCAAGTTACTACTGGTGGCGGTAGCGCTGGTGGTGGTAGCACAATCCGTATTCGTGGAGGTTCTTCATTGAATTCCAGTAACGATCCATTGATTGTAATTGATAACGTTCCAATTGATAACAATAGTGCTGCAGGATCTGCAAACTTGTTAAACACAATCAATCCTAACGATATAGAGTCTATCTCAATCTTAAAGGATGCTTCTGCTACTGCTTTATACGGTTCAAGAGCCTCTAACGGGGTGATTATTGTTACCACTAAAAAAGGAACTAAAGGAAGAATTAAATATTCGTATAATACACAGTTCTCTGTTGGGACTGTTGCAAATAAAGTAGATGTATTAAATCCAGAACAAATCAGAAATATAATCAATGCTGATGCTGTTGCAACTGGTAGCAATACGTACAAAAATTTATTAGGTACACCAGGGTTTAACAGCGACTGGAAGAATTCAGGTACAGACTGGCAAGATCAAATTTTTCAAAAAGCAATAGGTTTTGATAATAATATTAGTGCAAGTGGTGCCATAAAAAATATACCTTTCCGTTTGTCACTAGGTTATTTAAATCAGGATGGAGTATTAAAAACTGATCATTTTGACAGAATTACAACTGCTTTAAACTTATCACCAAAATTCTTTGATGATAATTTATCAATTAATCTGAATGTAAAATATACTAATACATCTAACAGATTTGCCGATGGAGGAGCAGTAGGTGCAGCTGCCTCTTTCGATCCAACTCAGAATGTAAAAGATGATACCCATGGTGGAAGATGGGGAGGCTATTACGAGTGGTTACAACCAGGGAACACAAATCCAATGGATCTTGCTACCAGAAACCCTTTAGGGTTATTGATGTTGAGAAAAAATACTTCTTCTGTAGACCGTATAATTGGAAATATTCAATTGGACTATAAATTAAAATTCTTCCCTGATTTACATATCCAAGCAAACATTGGATTGGATAATATAAATGGTAGTGGCAATGATAATAGAGATTCAATTTATGCTCCTACATATAAAACACTTGGTCAATATTCCTATTACAAACAAGCAAAAAGCAATACACTTTATGAGTTTTCTTTGTTTTATAGTAAAGAGCTCAAAAGTATAAAGAGCAAAGTAGATGCATTGTTCTTACATGGCTATCAGGATTTCCTAACTAATGATTATGGTATTCCTAGTTATGGTCAAGATGGCACTGTTATTTTGCCTTTACCATTGAATGCTACTGATAATCCTGAATACAGAATGGAATCATACCTTGGTAGAGTAAACTATTCTTACGATAATAAATATTTCTTAACAGCATCATTACGTAGTGATGCTAGTTCTAAATTCTCTCCATCAACAAGAGTTGGTTATTTCCCTACCGTTTCTGCTGCCTGGAAATTGAAAGAAGACTTCTTTAAGAAAGTAAGTGCTATCACAGAATTGAAACTTAGGGGTAGCTGGGGCGTAACCGGACAACAAGCAATTGATGGTACTGGAGGTAGTTATAATCCTCTTTACCCTTACCTTCCTGTTTATTCTGCCTCTAATAGTTCTGCTCAATACCAATTTGGAAATAATTTTTATAGTTATTTACGTCCAGGTGCGTATGATCCAAACATTAAATGGGAAACCACAACAACTACTAACGTAGGGTTAGATTTCGGAATTCTAAATAACAGAATCTCTGGATCGTTTGATTATTATACCAGACAAACTAAGGATTTAATAGGTATAGTACCACAAGCACCAGGAAACAATTTTGATATTGTAATTAATACTAATATCGGAAAAATCGAAAGTAGTGGATATGAGTTTGTTTTAAACACGGTACCTGTAAAAACTAAAAACTTAACTTGGGATTTAGGATTTAACGTTGCATATAATACAGTGAAAATTACAGATTTAGGCCCAACTTACAGTACAATATCTGTAGGAAATATTTCTGGAGGAACAGGGAACCAGATTGCAGTAAATGCAGTAGGTTCAGCACCTGGGGCATACGCTGTTTATCAACAGATCTATAGTAAATCAACAAACAAACCTATTGAAGGATTATATGAAGACAGAAATAGAGATGGTTCTATTAATGATAAAGATTTACAATACTATAAAAAACCAGCACCTGATTATTTGTTAGGAATAAATACTCAGCTTGCATACAAAAAATGGTCTTTAGGAATAGCTGCACATGGTTCTTTCGGAAATTACTTGTATAACAACTTTGCATCAAACAATGGTGTATTACGAACCATCAAAAATCCTGTTAACTTTATTAGCAATGCTAGTACTAGTTATTTAAATACCGGTTTTGTAAACAATCAATACCTATCAAGTTATTATATTGAGAACGCTTCTTTTGTAAGAATTGACAATATTAATTTTGGATATACTGCAGGAAAAGTATTTAATAATAAAGCGTCTTTACGTCTTAATCTAAGTATTCAAAATGTAGGCGTTATCACAAAATATAGTGGATTAGATCCTGAGAATTCTGATGTTAATGGTAGAGATAATAATATCTATCCTCGTCCACGTATTGTTTCATTAGGTGCTAATCTTGATTTCTAATTCGATAAAATATTTTTTATGATAAGTAATATAGTTAAAAAAATAACCTTTGCCATGGTTGCAGCAGTTACTGTAACTTCTTGTGCAAAAAACTTGGATTTGTTTCCAACGAACGATTATACGCCAGACAAAGTATATTCTACACCATCTGGTTATGTAGGGGTTTTGGCAAAAATTTATGGAGGATTGGCTTCTGGTGGTAATCAAGGTCCAGCAGGAAAACCAGATATTAGTGGAGGATTAGATGAGGGTTCTCAAATTGCCTTCATTCGTCCTTTCTTTAATTGTGAAGAATTACCAACCGATGAAGCGGTAGTTGCCTGGAATGACCAAACTATCCACGACTATCACAATCTTCAGGTAACTAGTGGAGATCCTTTCTTAAAGGGGATGTATGCCAGACCAATGTGGAACATCACCTTGGCAAATGAATATTTGAGATATTCTACTGATGCAACAATTGCTTCAAAAGGGTTTTCTGCAGACACTGTGGCTTTTATTAAAAGTTCAAGAGCGGAAGTTAGATTTCTAAGAGCATTCAATTACTGGTTAATGATGGATTTGTTTGGAAAATCTACTTTTATAACAGAAGCGGATGCTGTTGGTGGTAGTTTTCCTAAAGAAATCTCCCGTGCTAATTTATTCAACTACGTTGTGGGCGAATTAAAAGCAATAGACGGTGATTTGAAAACCGTAAAATCTATTGAATACGGTAGAGTAGATCAAGGTGCTGCTTGGGCACTGTTGGCTCGTGTATACCTCAATGCAGGTGTTTATACAGGTACTACCCATTACGATAGCGCTATCTACTATGCTAATAAAGTAATTGGTGGTGGTTATAAACTACAAACTAATTATGCTAAATTGTTCATGGCCGATAACAACATTGGTGGTAAAGACGAATTTATATTCTCAGTTCCTATCGATGGTTTACATACTACTGGTTATGGTAATACTACCTTTTTTGCACACGCTGCTTCAGGAGATGATGCAACATCGGAATATGGTGTAACTGGTGGTGGCTGGTATGGATATAGAGCAACTTCTGCTTTAGGCACTTTGTTCTCTGATCCTGCTGATGGAAGAGCTTTGCTTAAAACACCTACTTATCCTTCTTCTACACCAATTAATGATATCAGCGATTTCTCTAATGGTCTTCACGTAAGAAAATATATTAACAAAAGAGCTGATGGCGGAAAAGTATCTGATCCTACCGGCTACTTTGCAGACGTTGATTTCCCTGTTTTCCGTTTAGCTGAAATGTATCTTATTTATGCTGAAGCTACTTTAAGAGGTGGTGCTGGAGGTAATACAACAACTGCTTTATCTTACTTAAATAAATTAAGAGAAAGAGCTTACGGTACAACTACTGTTGGACAAATACAGTCTATCGACTTAACTACAGATTTAGTATTAGATGAAAGAGCAAGAGAATTGTACTGGGAAGGACACAGAAGAACGGATTTGGTTAGATATAACAGACTAACTACGGCTACTTATTTGTGGCCTTGGAAAGGTGGTGTAGCTTCTGGTACTGCAGTTGATTCTAAATACAACTTGTTCCCGATTCCTGCTTCTGTGATAGCATCTAATCCTAACTTAACTCAAAATACAGGATATTAGTATTCGATTACCAAATAAAATAATTTAAAATGAAAAATATTTCAAAACTCATTTTCTTTTCTTTAATGCTGGCTGTCACTATGTGGTCATGCACAAAGGAAGAAACTATGGATTACTATGATGGCGGTACCGCACCTGTTTTATCAAGTACTTCACCAAAAGACATTCCAATGTCTTATGCTACTGCTTCTTTAGATGCAATAACATTCAATTGGACAAATCCAAACTATAAATTTACAACAGGGGTTAGTTCTCAAAATGTAAATTACGTGTTGGAAATTGATACAGTTGGCGCTAATTTCACCAATCCAAATAAGAAAAGCATTGGTATTACTTCCGACGTAAGTCTTACAATTATTCAATCTGTATTGAACGATTATTTACTGAATCAACTTCAGTTGACAGCTTCACATTCTCACAAAATTCAAATGAGAGTTAAGTCAACTTTAGGCAATGGTTCTGTTGCTTTAATCTCTAATGTATTAGACTTTACAGTAACGCCTTATGCTATTCCTCCTAAAGTAAATCCACCAACATCTGGTCAACTGTTTTTAGTAGGAGATGCTACTGCTGGTGGCTGGACTAATCCGGTTCCTGTTCCCGCACAAGAGTTTACTCAGGTTTCTGCTACATTATACGAAATTATCGTTCCTCTTGTAGGGGGAAAAGAATATTTATTCTTACCTAAAAACGGTGATTGGAGTCACAAGTTTGCTTGTAAAGACAAAACTCTTGCAGGTTTAAATGGTGGTGGTGATTTTGGTTACGACTTTAACGACAACTTCCCTGGTCCATCTGCATCTGGCAACTATAAAATTCAAGTAGATTTCCAAAGAGGTAAATTTGTAGTTACTGCACAGTAATAACCGTTTTTATAAAACAATAATTTAAATATTTTAATATGAAACATATCATTAAATACTTAGCATTTTCGGTTGTATTGGTTATGCTGTTCAATGCGTGTACAAAAACAGATAGCTTACCTTATTATGCTAGTGGTACAGCTACTACGTTAACTAGCTCAACCAGTAAAATTGCTGCAGTAGCAAAAGATTCTTTAAAACCTGCATTAGTTTTAAACTGGTCAGATCCTGCTTATGCTACCGATGCAAAAACAGTTAAATTCATAGTTGAATTTGATTCTGCAGGTAGAAATTTTGCTAAATCAACTAAATTTACAGTTACAGGTGCATTAACAGATACATTTACTGCAAGAGATATTAATAATATCTTATTAGGAATGGGATTTGATTTCAATGTGGCGTATAATGTAGACGTAAGAGTTAAATCTTCTTATGCAAATAATAATGAAGGTTATTATTCCAATAAGCTTACTATCAACATGACTCCTTATGTTACACCTCCGGTAGTAACACCTCCTGCTTCAGGTACCTTGTTTATTGTTGGTGCCGCTACACAAGGTGGCTGGAACAATCCAGTACCTACTCCATCTCAACAATTCTATAAAAAGGATGCAAATACATACGAAGGGGTATTTAATCTGATTGGAGGAAATCAATATTTATTATTACCTGTAAATGGTGATTGGAGTCAAAAATTTGCGGTAAATGATAATACTGTTGCAGGTATTGCAAGTGGTGCTGGTGGTAGTTTTCAGTTTTATACAAGTGGAGGATCTAATATTCCTGCTCCTGCAACTTCTGGTTGGTATAAAATTCTGGTTGATTTCCAACATGGTATTTACAAAGTAACGCCATACACCAGTGTATTCCCTGCAAATTTGTTTATTGTTGGAGATGCTACTCCAGGTGGCTGGAATAATCCAGTGCCTACTCCTTCTCAACAATTTACACAGCAAGATGCAAGTATTTTTACTTTGTCTTTAGCATTAACTGGCGGTAATTCTTATTTGTTATTACCTGTTAATGGTGACTGGAGTCAAAAATATGCTATAGCTGATGGTACATTGCCTGGTGTGACAACTGCAGGTAGTTTTGGATACTACAATAGCGGAGGATCAAACTTCCCAGCTCCTGCTACTAGCGCAACCTATACAATTACAGTTAATTTCTTTGATAATACATATACCGTTAAATAGTATATAAACGATTTTGTTTTTTTCTGGTTTAGGGTTATAATGAAAGAGGGGGCTATTCTTAGCTCCCTTTTCTATTTTTAAAATTAGGAAATTCGTTTATTTGCCTTTTAATTAAACATTGTTATGTGTAATAAACACACATTAACTAATTGATAAGAAAAATAGCGATTGAAAACATTATTTTTGTTCTCTTACTTTGGGTATTCTTAATTTAAAATATAGAATAGAAAATTGTTTTTTTCTGGTTTAGGGTTATAATGAAAGAGGGGGCTATTCTTAGCTCCCTATTTTTTTGTCCGTTTTCAATATAAAAGAGAGTGGTATAATGTAGAAATTTACGAATTGTTCAACTCAGAGTAAGGATACATAGGAGACCCAATTGCAATACATTCTTTTAAAAAAGCAATAGAATACTGCAAACAATTTGCTAAAATGGTCAAAATATTTATTGATTATCAATAGGTTATAACTGTACTATTAAAATAATATGCATAAAGTTTGGTAGAATGACTGTAGGCCTGCACCTTCGCATCCCGAAAATTTCGGAAAGGTGGGATAGCACCGAAATCTATTAAATATTATAAAAGTATGAGTAAATTACATTTTACAACAAAACATGCAAATGCGGCTACCGTAAAGCACAATTGGCATATTGTGGATGGTACTAATCAAACCGTAGGTCGTATGTCTGCAAGAATTGCCGCTATTTTACGTGGCAAAAACAAAGCCTATTACACTCCTCACGTTGATTGTGGAGATTACGTAATCATCATTAATTGTGATAAGGTTACTTTCTCTGGAAACAAAATGGATGAGAAAGTTTATCAAAACTTTTCTGGTTATCCAGGTGGTTTGAAAGAAGAAGTTGCTAAAGATCTTTTGAGAAGAAGACCTGAGGTTATCTTAGAAAGAGCTATAAAAGGGATGCTTCCTAAGAACAGACTTGGTAGACAACTAGTGAAAAAACTATTTGTGTATGCAGGTGCTGAACATCCACACAGTGCACAACAACCAAAAGAACTTAAGTTCTAATATTTCAATTTAAAAATAACATCCTCAATAAAGGATAAAAAAGATAATAAATGGAAAAGCAAAAAAATGCTGTTGGCCGTAGAAAAGAAGCTGTAACCCGCGTATTTATCAGCAAGGGTGAAGGTAAGATTACGGTAAACGATAAAGATTACAAACAATATTTTTCTCTAGTTTACTTACAAAATCAAGTAGAAGCACCTTTAAAGGTTGCTGACGTGGTGGGTAAATTTGATATCGTTGTAAATGCACAAGGCGGTGGTCTGAAAGGACAAGCTGAAGCTATTAAATTAGGTATTGCACGTGTATTATTAGAAGTAAACCCTGAATTCCGTCCTGCATTGAAAGCTGCTGGTCACTTAACAAGAGACCCACGTGGTGTAGAACGTAAGAAATTTGGTCATAAGAAAGCACGTCGTTCTTATCAGTTCAGCAAACGTTAATCGTTTTATTTACATTATTCAAATAACAATTTTCAAATTATACAAATGGAAAATAATACTTCACTTCAACAACAATTACTAGATGCAGGTGTTCACTTTGGACACTTAAAAAAGAAGTGGAATCCAAAAATGTTACCATACATTTTTGCTGAGAAAAAAGGGATTCACATCATCGATCTTAATAAGACCGTAGAAAACTTACAAGAAGTTGCTGCTGCTATGAAACAAATAGCAAAAAGCGGTAAAAAAATCATGTTTGTTGCTACTAAGAAACAAGCAAAAGAAATTGTAAGCGAGTGTGCAAACCGTGTAGGTATGCCATATGCTACTGAGCGTTGGTTGGGTGGTATGCTTACCAATTTCAATACCGTTCGTAAGAGCGTTAAGAAAATGCAGAGCATTGAAAAAATGTTGAACGATGGTAGCGCAGAAAGCCTGACTAAGAAAGAGCGTTTGACTTTGACTCGTGATAAGGATAAGATGGAGAAAGTATTGGGCGGTATCGCTCAGTTGGGTCGTCTTCCAGCAGCATTATTCTTAGTAGATATCAGCGTAGAACACATTGCATTAGCAGAAGCTAAAAGACTAGGTATTACTACCTTCGGTTTGGTGGATACTAATAGCGATCCTAATAAAGTAGATTTCTTTATTCCAGGAAACGATGATGCTACTAAATCTATCGCAATCATTACCAATTACATCACTGCAGCTATTGCTGAAGGTTTGGCTGAACGTCAAGCAGCAAGCAAGGATGATGATGATGCAAATGATGATGGTAACGAAAACGAAGTAAAAGCACGTAGACTGGAAGCTGAAGCGCAAGCTGAAGGCGGAAGAGGTCGTGGCCGTGGAAGAGTAGGATCTGATTCTGCTGCTCCAGGAGGACCAGGTGGACCAACAAAACGTAGAGTGGCTAATACCCGCAGACCAGGTGCTGGATCAGGACCAGGTGGTGGCAAACGTTAATCACATTTGATGATATAATTCATAATGGCTTCTAAGGAAGCCATTCCTTTTAATTTGAAATAATATAAATTATAATTTTATGAGTACTGCTGTTGTAATATCAGCTTCTGAAATTAATAAGTTGCGTCAGGCAACCGGAGCTGGAATGATGGATTGTAGAAAGGCCTTAACTGAAACCAATGGTGACTTTGAAGGTGCTATCGACTGGTTGCGTAAACAAGGTCAGAAAGTAGCTGCTAAACGTAGCGACAGAGACGCTAAAGAAGGCGTTATTATTGCTAAAACTACTGCCGACAATAAAGTAGGTTACGTAGTATCTATCAGTTGCGAAACTGACTTCGTTTCTAAAAATGCAGATTTCGTAGCATTTGCTCAAAGCATTGCTGATGCGGCTGTAGCTAACGGTGTAAAATCGGTAGAAGAATTGAATGAAGTAACTGTAAATGGTTCTAAAGTATCTGAACTAATCAATGATAAACTGGCTGCTATTGGCGAAAAGATTGGAATCAATCGTTTTGAGCGTGTAGAAGCTCCTTATGTAGCTTCTTACATCCATGGTGCAAACAGAATTGGTGTATTAGTTGCTATGAACGAAGAAAGCGCTGAAGCTGGAAAAGATGTAGCTATGCAAATTGCTGCTTTAAATCCATTGGCTGTAGATGCTGATTCTGTTCCTGCAGAAACTATTGAAAGAGAAAGAAACATTGTTATCGATACCATGAAAGCTGATCCTAAGATGGCTGGTAAACCAGATGAAATGGTTGCTAAAATTGCAGAAGGTAAATTGAATGCTTTCTTCAAAGAGCAAACATTAGCAGCTCAACCATTTGTAAAAGATGGTGGAAAAACTGTTTCTGAATATCTTAAGAGTGTAAGCGCTAACCTTAAAGTTTTATCTTTTGTAAGAGTAGCTTTGGGATAAGGGCATTCGTTTAAGACGTTTAACGTGCAATGCGTTTAAGGTAAAATACAAACGAATTAAATTTGTGTTTAGAATAATAAATAAAGAAAGGCTGTCCTTATGGGCAGCTTTTCTGCTTTAGGGAGGATTAGCAAATTTGATAATGTGACAAATTGAAAATTTGATAATGAATACAATTTAAAGTACAAACAACTCAAATACAAAAACTAAAGGTATAAAAACTAAATACTAAAAAAAGAAAAAATAAAAGAAATGTGATTGGAGCCTACGGATTTTTCTGCGGGCTCTTTTTGGTGGTTTTATGCTAATTGAATATATGTATAAGGGGAGCTGGTTAGACACCAATTACTAGAAAAGCCGTTTGAAAAGATAGCGTTTTCTTTTTTATATAGCCCAACCCATTTCTTTTGATTTTAATATAAGTCCTGCTCTATTTTTTACTTCACATTTACTGTATAATGCTGTTAATTTTCTTTCTAAGGTTGGTACAGAAATACATAAAGAAACGGCTAGTTCATCATTTTTTTTGCTGGAACAAGCATCCTGAATAAACGTATACTCTTCATGGGTGAAATTGGGATTGTGAAAAGACTTTCGTAGCATTAGATTTGCATAATCATCACCTTGATCTTTAATAAAATGGAGGGTTCTAACTTCATTGATTCCTTTTATGAATATGGAAGGGGATTCATTTTTATTTATACAACCACAGCAACCTGCTTCCAGCATTATCAATCGATCGTTTGGTTTGCCAGATGTAGAAAGACCTACCATGTAGGTTTCGGGATAATTTTTACGAATCCAATGTACAATTTCAGATCCATTCATTAAGGGCATCTGAGTATCTATGAGCATTAGAGAAGGGACAGAAGAACCTTTATTAATTTGATCGATAAAGTCTTGTCCATTTGATGCTGTGATGGAAACCGTATAAAGTTCAGTATTATTTAAATATGTTTTAAATCCGAGGAGCACTGACCATACATCGTCGATAATACCAATTGTTATTTTCATAGGAAAAGCATTTGTTAGAAAATGAGTATGGACGAAAGTAGGCTTAATTATGAGGAATACAACGTGAGTCGTGAAGAATACTTCGTGAGTTGAAAGAATTTCTATGCTTTTTGAAAATATTAGGGTAAACCATCAATGAATGATAGGAAACATTGGATATGAAGTATGAACGTGCTTTGATATTTGCATTTGTGAATAAGGGGAAGCATGAAAGAGTAGTTTCAATGAATGAAGAATTGGTTTCAGTGGGTGAGAGAGTAGTTTCAGCTCGTGAAGAGCAAGCCGCGAAGCATGAAAGAATGGTTTCAGTAAATGAAGGATTGGTTTCAATGGGTGAAGCGCAGGCCGAGAAGCATGAGAGAGTAGTTTCAATGAATAAAGGAGTGGTTTCGGTGAGTGAGGAGCAAGTTGAGAAGCGTGAAAGAATGGTTTCAGTAAATGAAGGATTGGTTTCAATGGGTGAAGAGAAAGCGGAGAAGCATGAAAGAGTAGTTTCAATGAATAAAGGAGTGGTTTCAGTGAGTGAGGAGCAAGTTGAGAAGAGTGAAAGAATGGTTTCAATGAATGAAGGTTTGGTTTCAGTGAATGAAGAGCAAGCCGCGAGGTATGAAAGAATGGTTTCAGAGGGTGAGGAGAAATCTGCAAAGAATGAAGGTGCAGTATTTATGAGAATGAGGGTAGTTTGAGCGGTGAAAAAAGAGGCAGTATGGTTGAAAGAGGAAAAGCCTACATTGAAGGATTAAATTATACTTCCCTGAGGTTAGCAATGTTTTTTAAATCGTGAGTTGCGTGAGTTGTGAATCGTGAGTGATAGAATACATTTTAAAAAATTATGGGTTGTTGTTAATTGCCTATAAATTCTATGCCTTAGGTATGAAAGATTGAGAATAATATTATAATTATCATTAAAAATAAGAAAATGGATAAGTCGAACAAGGGTAAGATGAACATGTTTATTTTAGTTGCATTGTATTTTACGAAGTACAGTACATTATTTACTGGCTATGCACAATTGATACTAGAAATTACTGGTTTTAAGGGTGTAATAGATGATCTTGGATTGGATGTAGGTATACAAGCTAAAGACACTAAGGGAGTGACTGCAGAAAAGAATGATTTGGTATTGGCTGCCGTAAAATTGACTGTAGATACCTCGAGAAAAGCGAGGGTATGGGCAGAGAATGAAGGAGAAGTGAAACTAGAACATACCTTTAATATTCATGTAACTGATTTTCATCATATAGATGCTAAAATTGTATTGGAAGATTTGACTATAGTATCAAAGGCCATCGGTGATAATATGGCACATTTTGTAGGGTATAAAATAGTAGCTGCTGATGTGACTACTATTGATGCTGCTATAGCAGCAGCGATGGAAGATATAGGTAAACCAAAGCAGGCCATTAAAGAAAGAGCTACCAGTACAGGAAATATTGCCCTTACTGTAGATAAAGGGATGGTGTATTTGCATAAGATAGATGACTTATTAATATCGGAATATAAAGATACAAACCCTAAAGAGGTGGCAGAATATAAACTGAACAGACAGGAGGAGCCTATTGGGGTTCATCATACTGGAATAAGAGCTATTGTGACTACTGGAGATGGAGAATTAGTAAATGAAGCATTGGTATCTATCCCTCTTTTGAAAAGAAGTGTGCATACTAATTATGACGGAGGGGGAGAACTAGTAAAGTTTAAGGCGGATACTTATTTAATAGAAATAACTAAGGATGGATTTGAAAAATATACCTGTTTACAGAAAACAGAGCGGGCTAAAATGACTGTGTTTACTGTGAAGCTTGTACCAAAAATGCTGCAAGTAATAGTAACAAAGGGTGGGCTTCCTGTAAGAGAATATTGTACAAGTATTGTAAACACTACTATAGTAAATATGACGGACATAGAAGGCAAATCGGAATTGTGGAGAGCGCCGAATAAGGGAGTGATTGAGATAAGTAATGAGAATGGTGAATTTAAATCGGTGGAGTATGATATGAATGAATTGAATAAGCTGGTGATACATGTGCAGATGTGATAATGAATTCGGAAATACAAATTAGCTAATTTGCTAATGTGCTGATTAGCTAATGAATACAAGGAATACAAATTTGATAATGTGATAATTTGATAATGAATACAATTTAAAGTAAAATGAACTCAAATACAAAAATTAAATACTAAAAAAAGAAAAACTAAATAGATGTGATTGGAGCCTGCGGATTTTTCTGCGGGCTCTTTTTTATTTAGGACAATAAGGACTGTTCCGACACTTTACTATTTTGTGTTGGAAGCAACAGGAAGAAATTCAGTTGCAAGCTATATAAATTACGATGATTTTGTAAGTTGTACCTAGAGGGGGGAAATGAAGCTACACAGAGATTGAATGATTTAGTATTTTGGTTTGCAAATCGGAGATTTGCTAACGATGGTGTAGTTTGTATACTCACAATGAACCGAAATTTAGTTTAGTGCTAACAGATTGTTTTGAAGATTTTATTAAATGATTATCAATGGGTTACATTGATTTTAAAAAAATGTTTACCTTTATTTTTTGACAGTAAACATTTTTTTAGTTGGTTTTGCTTACTATCAATTATGTATTATTTACCCTCCTATATCTATATAGGCATCAAGTATATTGTAAAAAGTTTATAAATAGTTATATAATCTTTACCAATATAATTTTTTAAGATCTTTTTATTGAAGTTGTTTGGAATTAATTTTAGGCTTGTAAAATAAAATAGAACTCTCAACAGTTAAAGGTTTTAGCAAAAAATCAAATTACTGTGAGAGTTCAAAGCGAAAATAAGATTAAAACTTTTGTAATACCGCATTTAAGTGTTGGGAAACGTGGGAAAAAGAGTAATATATGTTTGGTTAACGTGTTTCTTTTGATTTTAAAAAGATTAAAAACAGGAACCCAATGGAGGGAGTTAAGCACCAGGGAATATTTTGAAGAAACTGTTCCATGGCAAACAATTTATTATTATTTCAACAAGTGGAGTAAGGATGGCAGTTTCTTGAATGTCTGGAAACAACTATTGATGATGAATAAACATTTACTGGATTTATCCACCGCTCAATTTGACGGCTCGCATACACCTTGCAAAAGAGGAGGTGAGAGTGTAGTTTATCAGGGCAGAAAATCATGCAAAACCTCTAACAGCTTGATTTTGTGTGATAATAATGGGTTGCCTTTAGTGGTAGGGAAACCTCAATCTGGCAATAATAATGACCTATACAACATCAATAAAATATTTGATGAAATGATAACCTTTTTAGAAGAAGACTCTATCACTATGGATGGTGTTTTTATGAACGCAGATGCAGGATTTGATAGTAAAAGTTTTAAAAGAAATTGCGATTCAAAAGGAATTGAATTGAATGTAAAAGAAAACCCAAGAAGTAGAAAAGGAACTAACCCAACAACCCCTTTCTTTGATGATCAGCTTTATAATGAAAATAGATATAAAATTGAAAGGACAAATGCTTGGATGGATGCGTATAAGGGAATTTTGATTAGATTTGAAAAACTGACTATAACTTGGTGGAATATGCTATGGCTAAGCGTTATAGCTATATTTCTTAAGAAATTAAAATGTTAAACAACTTCATTATGAGAATTTACTGGTTACATTTTAAAATTTTGTTGTTGCTATTGTTGGTATTATCCTCTTGTAATGAGATTTTTGATAGTAAAGATTTTACTGTTTCGAATAAGCTTTTAGAAATTGCCAGCAAAGAATTGAATTCTAAACCAGATATTGTAGTTGTCATTACTGACTCTGTTTTACACATTTCTGATAAAAATAAACTAGATAATAAAATATTATTGAAAGCTTTGGTTTTGCGTCAGAAAGCGTTTTCGAGACTGGAGAACATGGATTCTGTAATTGCGGTTGGCAATAAATTGAGGATAATTGCTGAAAGAATACCCGACTCTTTAGCTATAGCTAATTCGCTTTTGCTGGTGAAGGGGGAAGTGGACTATGTAGAGCATCGGCAGTTATTAAAATACCTACCTCAAGCTATTGCTACTTTTGATAAAGCAAAAATGTATTATGAAAAGGGGCTGCTACTTACCAATTATGGTGCTAGCTTGAATAAGAAAGGAGATTACCAATTAGCGCAGACAATGCTGTTTAAAGCATATAAGATATTTGACGAGCTAGATAGTACAAAAGCACTTTGGAAAGTATGTTTGAATATAGGAAATACCTATCATTATATAGATAGCTGGAAAGATGAACTGGTCTATTATAAAAAAGCATATGATATTGCTGTAAAAAGAAATGATTCAGTAGAAAGGGCAGCTACCTTGGTTAATATCAGTGGTTATTATAATGATACACAGAACTATGGTGTAGCTACTCAAAATTACGATACTGCTATTTATTATATTACGGAAGCAAATAAAATAATTCCAAAATCATTTGCTAATCAGAATCTACAAATGAAAATTGATTATCAGATGGCTAATATATTTAAAAATAAAGGAAATTATTCTTTGGCTGAATCTGTTTTTAATAACTTATTGCAAAGCTGTAATAAAAAGGGGGCAATGGAAGGTGTAGCAATGGCTTGTAATGGCTTGGGAGCGGTGTATGCTAAAACCAATAGACCATTGATAGCAATAGAGTACATAAAAAATGCTTTGAAAATTGCAGATTCTATTGGCCAGTCTACGCTTGTGTTGGAGATTTATCCCAATTTGATTAATACCTATCAAAATATGGGTGATTATAAACATGCTTTGGAGGCATTGATGTTAAAGACTGATCTAAATGATTCGTTAGTCACACTGGAAAAGGATCTGACTGTACATGGGTTGGAAAACAGGTATGAAACAGAGAAAAAAGAGCAGGAGAATAAACTTCTTATCACTGAACTGTCTCTTAATAGGAAGATAATTATTTTACTGATTGTTATTTCAATAGTGTTGGTATTATTATGGCAGGTACGAAAAAAGTTGCATAAACAACTGGAAGCATCCTATGATGTACTGATGGAAAAATATAGAGTTGAAAGAGAAGATAAACAGGTACAAGTAAGACTGCCATTATCTGTTGTAGCTAATGAGGTTGTACAAGAGGTGGAAGCTGAAACTGTTTTAGTAAATGGTTTGTTTGAAAGATTGAGCCAGTATTATAAAGAGGAGCAACCGTATAAGAATCCAAAATTAAAGGCGGAAGAAGTTGTCAGTTATTTAGGTGTTTCTCAAAATGACATTTTGAAAGTATTAAAGGCTAACAACTATCCTAACTTTAATGCCTTTACCAACTACTATAGAGTAGAAGCGGCAAAAAGTATGTTTGAAGATGCTGCTTACGATCATTTAAAAATAGAGACTATAGCTGAGATGGCTGGTTTTGGAAACAAAAGAAGTTTTTATACTGCATTTGAGGGGGTTACTGGGGTGAATCCAGGGTACTATCGTAATAGTTTTTTAAAGAAGGTTTAAGGTAGGCTGTTCAAAATGTAGTATACTTTATCTTACACTATTGGGTGCTTTTTGTGAGTTGAGACCCCGAAATTTCTGCTTGAGGAATACAAATACATTGAACCACAGGAGTCACGGTGGCACAGCGGAACACGGAGGTTATGAATGAATGCAAATACAGAGAACAGAGAGAACCGCAAGCGGTTAATCGGTTGCTAAAAAGTGTAAGATGAGATATAGCGTGTTTTGAACAGCCTAGGTTTAAGGAGTTTAAGGGTTTAAGATTGAATACAAATTCAATTGATAATGTATCCGAATCGGGGCTGTAATTGTTGCAGCTTATTGACTAAAGTACTAAATATTTATGGCAATAATCAGAAATTCGTTTAATAAGTCCATATTGGGCATTAATGGTTTATTGCGGTCTTTAAGGTCTAGTTTGTCTTGTAATTAGGTTCAATGGGCTTCACCCATAGTTAATATATTTCGCACTTTCAGTGCTTTTTATAGGTAATTTTCTTAACTTAATGACATTGGCCTAAGGCACTAAGCTACAACAATTACAGCCCTTGATTCGCATAAAATACAATTACAGAATACTTATTAACCTGATATTTTTATTAATACCCACAACAAACGCAGTAGAACCTGCAATTATATTCAATGGGCTTCACCCATTGCTAATATAGTTCGCACTTTCAGTGCTTTTTATAGGTAATTTTCTTAACTTAATGACATTGGCCTATTGGAACACTCCATCCTTGCTTCGCAAAATGTATAATTGATACCCCCTCCGAAACTTTTGTTTTGGGTTTTGTTTTTATTGGGATTGCTTTGTGCTTAATGATTGACTGTTATGGTTTTTCTTTCTTACCGAATTTACCCGTCTTACGCCCCTGAAGTAATGGATAATTGTTGGGTTATGAGTCAATCCATTTAAAAATTTTAGTCCGTACTGGATTATATTTCAATATTTTATGTGCTATATAAAAGACAATAATTTAAATATATTAATTCTTATTATTTCATAAAAAATTTAGGGGTAAAAGCAGTAGAAATATTACTGCAGAAAGCAGAATGATTTTTATGAAAAAAGATGGGTGAATTTTATTTGAAAAGCTGTAATTATTGGAGTATGTTTAGACTTGTTGTGAATAATTTATGATTTGATTATCAATAAGTTAGGTTTTAAATAAGAAAATGTTTACTTCTACAATTTGAAGACTAATAGTTTATTTTTTGATTTTGCGTTTAGAATAATAGTGCGCTAATGCTATGCCCATTATTTTATAAAATCGCAAATTCAAATTAAATAAGATGAAGAAAATGTTGTCTTCTTACAGAATGTTTTTTTTATTGGTTGGTGTTCTGTTTTGTTCGCTGACTAATGCGCAGTGGGAATCTATGGGTAACATTAATACCACAATCTACAACTACAGTAGTCTTACTGTTGGAGATACGGATAATGTGGGGAACTTTTATATGGAAAGTGCTTCACCGAACAGTAACGGTAAAAATTATGTTTCTGTTTGGAATGGTAGTACGTGGTCGGAACTTGGGGGAACAAATAGTTCTACTTTCAATGGTTTTGCCTTGACTTTAGATGTTAAGCCTGATGGTACTTTGTATGCTGCAGGTGATTTTACCAATGCTAATGGTAAGCATTATGTAGCTAAATGGAATGGAAGTAACTGGAGCGAGGTAGGTGGGGGCAATACAACTACCATTTTTAATAATCAGATAACTTCTATAGCTGCAGATAATGTAGGAAATGTATATGGCTGTACACCTACACTTACCAATACTAACGGGAAGTATATGGTGGTGAAATGGAATGGTAGTACCTGGTCGGAACTTGGAGGTATTAACAATTCTTCTTTTAATGGTCAAATACAAAAATTAAAATGCGATGCTGCTGGTAATTTATATGCTTTAGGTTACTTTACCAATGCTAATGGTAAATATTTTGTAGCTAAATGGAATGGTAGTAGCTGGAGCGAAATTGGTGGTGCAGGCAATAGTACCTTTAATGGTATCATATACTGCATAGCTTTTGATAATAGTGGTAACTTGTATGTGGGTGGTGGGTTTACTAATGTGAATGGTAAATATTATGTAGCTAAGTGGAATGGGAATAGCTGGAGCGAAATTGGAGGTGCAGGAAATTCTTCCTTTAATTCTTACGCCATGACTATTACAATGGATGCCAATGAAAATATTTATGCTTCGGGTTATTTTAAAAATGCCAATAATAGACCTTATGTAGCTATATGGAATGGGAGTAACTGGGCTCAGTTTGGTGATGAAATAACAGGTAGTTTTCCGCAGGTAAATGAATTAAAGATATTAAAAGGAAACCGTTTATTTATAAATTATACAACTGCACCATTTGCTTTTCCACAACCAAGTGTTGCACTTTATCATCCGCAGCCACCCCGATTTAATTCAAGGTTAAATACTTTATCTTTATGTGAAAATGCGGGTAATAGTAGTTTGAACAATTTTTTAATGGTTAATTGCGATACAGCAAACGAAACAATTACTTATTCAGTAATTACCAATCCAACTCATGGTATTTTGACAACAGGTACCAATATAAATTTGAGTAATCTGGGTAGTAATGCTGTTGCAGGATGGAGTTATACACCTACTGGGGGATATGTAGGGGCAGATAAGATAATTATAAACTTTACTTCGAGTTTGGGTATAGTTCGTTGTGATACTATTAATATAGCTGTTAATACACCTACTACTTCTATTACTAATACAGCCATTTGTTCATCGGCATTGCCTTATAGCTGGAATTCGAATAGCTATAGTGTAGCAGGAACTTATCTGGTACATTTAACCAATGCAAATGGATGTGATAGTGCTGCAACTTTGAACCTTACTATTAAAGCAACCAGTACATTTGATACTGCCGTAGCATTGATGCCCTATCAATTTCCTTATACATGGAGGGGAACCAGTTATCAATCTGCCGGAGTTTATACAAAGCATTATACCAATAGTATGGGTTGTGATAGTGCTGCTACACTTACCATAGTAGGATATACTGCACCTTCAATTTCTTATACTGGTCCGCAATATTACAATACTAATGAGGCTATTACGCCATTGGTTCCTAAAGATACCGTTACTGGTCCTGTACCTGCTGCTATTCCTTTTGGAATAAGTGCTTTTGTAGGTAAAGGCAGTGCAGGTAGTACAGGTGGTACAGGAACAAATGCTGCTTTTTATGGACCTACTGGCATGGCAAGAGATGCGAGTGGCAACTTGTATATTGTAGATACCTATAATCATCTGATTCGTAAAATAAATGCTGCTGGTACTGTAAGTACTATTGCTGGCGATGGGTATGTATATTTGGGTTATGGCAAATTATCGAATAATGCTACAGGTACTAGTGCGAGTTTTAACTATCCTACTGGGGTAGTAGTAGATAAAAATAGTACTTACCTGTATATAGCGGATAAAATTAATAACGTAATCAGAAAAATATCGCTTACCTCCCCTTATGCAGTTACCACTTTTGCGGGTACAAGTTCGGCAGGTAGTGCAGATAATGCTACTGGAACCTCGGCTACTTTTAATAATCCCGAAGGTATTGCTATTAATGGGGGAGATACCATGTATATAGCAGACCGATTGAGTAATAAAATACGAAGAATAACACCTGCAGGAGCTGTAAGCACTTTTGCAGGTAGTGGAACTGCTGGTAGTACGGATGCTAGCGGAACATTGGCTAGTTTTAACAACCCTACAGGGTTAGTACTGGATGCTGCCGGTAATGTGTATGTGGCTGATTTTGGCAGTAATAAAATTCGTAAAATATCTCCTGCGGGTGTAGTAAGTACCCTTGCAGGTAGTGGTACAGCAAGCAGTGTAGATGGTTTGGGAACTGCGGCTACTTTTAATGGGCCTCATGGATTGACCATTGATAAATTTGGTAACTTGTATGTAGCTGACCAAACTGGCAACAAAATTCGTAAAGTAACCCCTACGGGTCTCGTGACAACTATTGTAGGTACTGGTGTAGCAAGTTCGGTAAATAATGTGGTTGGCACTTCAGCTACTATTAATCAGCCTACCAATTTATTGTTCAATGCTGCTGGTGATACGCTTTATGTATCGGACTATGCGGGTGACTATATCAGAAAAATATCTTTATCTGGATATAGTATTAGTCCGACATTGCCTGCGGGTTTAAGTTTTGATGGTACTAACGGAACTATTAGTGGTACGCCAACGGCAGTAACTGCGATGACTTCTTATACTGTGATGGGTACTAATAGTATAGGTAGTGATACTGCAGTAATAAATATTAAAGTATGTGCTGCTACCAGTAGCACTACAACAATTACTATAAAAGTAAATCAATTGCCTTATAGCTGGAATGGGTTAGTTTTTACTACCTCTGGTACACAAACAGCACACATAACCAATGTAGCAGGATGTGATAGTGCTGCTACGCTAGTGCTGAATGTAGCGCCAAGTATTAGTTATGCAGGGCCACAAGTATATACTGTAGGGCAGGCAATAACGCCACTGGCACCTAGTAATAGTGGAGGTTCTGTACCAAACATACTGTCTGGTGAAGTAAGCACTTTTGCAGGTAGTACTACTGTGGGGTATACCGATGGAGCCAATACAGTTGCGCAGTTTAATGCTCCATCCGGTTTGGCTTTTGATAATAATGGGAATCTTTTGGTAGCAGATATCAATAATAAAAGTATTCGTAAAATAACCAGTACTGGGGATGTTTCCACTTTTGCCACAACTGGTAAAGCAGTAGAAGATGTGGTTGTAGATGATGGGGGTAATGTATATGCTGCAAACGCAATAGACAATACAATACAAAAAATAACCCCTGGAGGTGTTGTTAGCGTTTTTGCTTCTGGATTTAACTTACCTTCTGGTATTGGAATAGATGCTTTGGGTAATTTGTTTGTAGCAGACCAGAATAACAATCAAATAAAGAAAATAACTCCAGCTGGTGTAGTGTCCATATTTGCAGGAACAGGTACTGCAGGTAGTGCAAATGGTGCAAAAGCAACGGCAACATTTGATAAGCCATGGGATGTTGCAGTGGATATAACAGGAAATGTATATGTATCGGATCAAAATAATAATCTAATCAGGAAAATTGATACTACAGGAATAGTCACCACTTTTGCAACAGGTTTTTGGTATCCAAAGGGTATAACTGTAGATGCTAAGGGTAATGTGTATGTAGCTGATTATAGCTTAGATCAGATTAAGAAAATTAGTCCTTCAGGAGTTGTTACCATTTTAGCGGGCCAGTATAACCGTTCTGGTTATGTTGACGGTCCGGGTATTTCAGCTCGATTTAATTATCCAACTGGTGTAGCCGTAGATTCAAAGGGCAATGTGTTTGTGGGGGATTATCAAAATTTCATGATACGTAAAATATCCTCAATAGGGTATTCCATTAGCCCTGCGTTGCCAACAGGTTTACGACTGGATACTACAGGCTCTATAATAGGTAAGCCTACTGTATTAAGCGCTGCTACTACCTATAGTGTTATTGCTACTAACGCTGTTGGCAGTGATACTGCTACCGTTAATATTAGTGTAACATGCTTACCTACTACCGCTACTATCAGTCGTATAGCCTGTGGCAGTTATACTTGGCATGGCACTACTTACACTAATAGTGGAGTATACACATTTGATAGTTTGAATAAGGCAGGATGTGATAGTCTTACAACCTTAAATCTGACTATTAATAAACTTACCAGGGATACCATTAATCAAAATGCCTGTAGCAGTTATGCTTGGCATGGCACTACTTATACCAATAGTGGTGTGTATACATTTGATAGTTTGAATAAGGCGGGTTGTGATAGTCTTACCATCTTGAACCTAACTATTAATAAACCTACCACAGATACTATAAGATATACTGCCTGTGGTAGTTATACCTGGCATGGAATTACTTATACGAAAAATGGTTTTTATACATTTGATAGTTTGAATAAGGCGGGTTGTGATAGTCTTACCACATTAGATTTAACGATTGCACTGGCTCCTGCCACATTTGGATATACCACCCCGGATACTTTTAAAGTAGGTACGGCTATTACCGTTTTAAGCCCTGCTATAAAAATAGATTCAGTGGGCAGTAGATTTATTAAGCCTGTTATATTTATAAAAATGGATCAGGCGGGTAATTATTTTGTGAGAGATAGTGTTGGATTGAAAAAAGTAGCTGCTGGAAATGGAGCTATTACCACCCTTAATTCAGATGCTGGTATTTCGGGACTAACTGTAGATGCAACAGGAAATGTATACTATGCTAGTTTAACAGATGGTGCTATTCATAAAATAACGCCTGCTGGTAATAATACAGTCATAATAACCGGATTGTCCGGGTATGTTTATGATTTAGCATTGGATACTACAGGTAATTTTTATGCATCAATAGCGCCTCCAATCCAAAATGCAAAAGGAGCATTGGTGAAAATAGGGCAAGGAGGACAAACAACTGTTATTGATTCTGGTTATTTCAGGGGCTTAGCATTAGACAAAGCAGGTAATATTTATGTAAATGATATTGGTAATATTAACATTTGGGGTAGTGGTAAGGTAAAGAAAATAAACCCTGCAGGAATTAAAACTATTATTGGTACAGGATACGAAAATAATTTAGGTATTGCACTAGATGCAGCTGGGAATGTGTTTATTACCGATCAGACTAATAATGCTATCAATAAAATAGGTAATGATGGAAGTAGCAAGATTGTTGCAACTGGATTTTATGTGCCCGTTGCTATTGCTTTGGATTCAGCAATGAATATCTATGTGGGTGATGTTGGCAGGACAACTGTACTTAAAATACCAGCGGGGGATGCTGCTACTGGCTATAGTATTAGTCCTTCGTTGCCAGTGGGATTAAGTTTAAATACCACTACGGGAGAAATAAGCGGTAACCCTACAGTTAGTGCTGCTTTTCAGAATTATACCGTAACTGCGACCAATTGTACTGGTTCTAAAACAACGATGGTGAATATAGGGGTAAAAGCAAATTGTACGCCTACCACTGGTACTGTAATCCAATCGGCTTGTGGCAGCTACACATGGCACGGAACAACGTATACAGCAAGTGGTTCTTATACATTTGACAGTCTGAATAAATCGGGTTGTGATAGTTTAACTACTTTGAATCTGACTATTAAACAACCAACCACTGGTACTGTAATTCAATCGGCTTGTGGCAGCTACACATGGCACGGAACAACGTATACAGCAAGTGGTTCTTATACATTTGACAGTCTGAATAAATCGGGTTGTG
>CANFLJ010000003.1 GCA_947447815.1 Chitinophagaceae bacterium
ACAGTATCCGTTACCGTCTGGGTATTCGTACAACCATTCGCTGTTAGCGTATAATTATAACTTACTATTATTGGATTTGTCGTGTTGTTTACCAGTGTCTCACTAATACCTGCAGTACCATTGCTGGTGGCTGGTGTGATGCCTGCTACTGTTGGTCTTATCCAGCTATACGTAGTTCCTACAGTTGCACTGCCAGGAGTATAGGTCACGGTATTGTTGTTACAGATACTCTTGGCTATCAGCCCACTGTTTAATACTGGCTTAGGATTAACAATCACCTTAACCGTGTCAACATTATTACAACCATTCGCAACCATCGTAATCACGTATTTTACCGTAATAGGATTGGCCGTGGTATTATCTAAATACTCATTGATTGAGGCTGTCGTTCCACTGCCTGCTACATTACCAATACCTGCAACTACAGCTCTTGTCCAGCTAAAGGTAGTTCCCGTTGTTGCACTCGTAGCAGTATAGCTAAATAAAGTACTATCACATATCGAAGCAGGGGTATGCGTACTACTTAGTTGAGGTGTAGGATTTACAGTAACCTTTATACTATCCGTATTACTACAATTATTCGCAACCAGCGTATACACATAGGTTACCGTAATTGGTGCCGTCGTGGTATTCGTTAAGGTATCCTTTATTATACCCGTACTGTCTTTGCTGCTTCCTGCAGTTTTGCCCCCACTTACAGCAGCCCTAGTCCAGCTATATTTAACACCGGTAGTTACACTCGTTGCTGCATAATTAAATACAGAATCATTACACAAAGAACCTGTATGTACACTACTTAGTTTAGGCGTAGGATTTACCGTAAAATTATACGTCTTACCATATCCTAAACAGCTCTTGTAAGACGGCGTAACACCTATAAGCGCAGTTACTGGCGCTGTTCCAGTATTAATACCATTAAAAGTAGGTATGTTGCCAGTACCAGTTGCTCCAAGACCAATACTCGTCGTATTGTTCGTCCACGTATACGTTGCATAGGCTACAGAACCACTAAAACTAATAATACCACTCGGTGCCCCATTACAGATCGCCGTATCCTTATGCCCTACTACCGTTGGTTTTGGATATACCCACACACCCACGTTTTGTATATTGGTACATTGTGTTGATGGTATGGTGAGCGTATATACATAAGTTACTTTTACTGAGTCATTAGTGTTGTTATATAAAATCTCACTTATATTGTTTGTGCCACTGGTAGATGGTTCAATTATACTGCCTAATGTTGGTCTTGTCCAATTATAAAGTACATTATTTGTAGCAGAATTTGGGGTATAAGCAAATGTGGCACTGTCACAAATTCCTGCATTTATTAATGCGCTACTTAAGTTTGGACTAGGAAAAACGGAGTCGGTAATTGTTTGACTATTTGTACAACCCTTTGCCGACAATACAATAGTATAGGTAACTAATATCCGGTTAGCAGTGGTATTAGTTAAAAGATCATGAATACTGTCATTTCCACTGGTTGGATTAGCTGTTATGCCTGCAGTCGATCCAATAGTCCAGGTATAACTTACGCCTGCAGAATTACTCTGAGGAACATAACTTAAAATAGTGCCGCTACAATTACGGAATAATGCTGCATTAGAAAGTTTAGGGGTAGGGTTTACTTTTACTTTTAAACTATCGGTATTGCTACACCCATTTACAGTCATCGTAAATATATAGGTAACTGTAATCGGATTAACAGTCGTATTGTTCAGTGTTTCATTAATAGTTCCAGTACTGCCACTTCCTGCTGCATTGCTTATGCCACTAACTGTTGCTCTCGTCCATGTAATATTGGTTCCAGCTACAGTAGAACTAGCAGTGTAAGTATTATACAAAATTCCATCACAGATGCTATCTGTTTTCTTACTGTTTAAAAGTGGGGTAGGATTTACAGTAACAGCTACTGTGTCTTGTCCACTGCATCCATTTGCATATAAAGTATATAGATACTTAATAATGATAGGGGCATTACTGGTATTAACCAACGTGTCTTTTATACTTCCTAAACTGTCTTTGCTATTGCCCAAACCATTGCCATTGGCAACTGCTGGTCTGGTCCAGCTATATTTAGTGCCAATAGTGGCGCTCGTTGCCTGATAATTAAATATCGCTCCATTACAAACAGTAAAACTTTTTGCACTGCTAAGTTTTGGCGTTGGGTTTACTGTTATCTTAAAACTTTTAGTAATACCAGTACAGCCATTAAAGGTAGGTGTTACTGTGACCGTTGAGGTAATAGGGTTCGCCGAGGTATCTTTAAGTATTGTACTGCTTATATCCCCAGCTCCACTTGCAGCTATTCCAATACTTGCATTACTATTCGTCCAGGCATATACAACACCAGGGTCTGTTACCACTCCTGTAAAATGCACTAATGTAATTGCAGTATTGTTACAAATAGTAGTATCCTTTGGTACTACAACCGATGGGGTAGGCTTTACATTGGCAATACCAAAGGCAGTAGTTGTTCCACAACTATTGGTTACTGCTAGTTTTACTGTATCTGCCCCAATAGAGTCCATTTGTATTTTACTAGGTAATACAAGGGTATTAACTGTTTTAGGCACCCCTCCTCCAAAAGTCCATACATATTTAGTACTGGCAGTTATATTACAGATAGGTGCTGCATTGGCTGTAATGCTATCATACTGACAAACAGGACTAGAGATAATATTAATCGCAGGTATAATGGGCTTGTCATTAACAACAATATTTTTGGTAAATACAGATACACAATTAGTGCCTTTAATCGAGGTAGTTAGAGTAAAGCTGTAAATTCCAGGAGCCGTAAATCTAAAGACAGGATTAATGGAAGTGTCATTGGTACTGTTTATATATGTTGGAGTTACTGCATTGGCACATCCATTAATATTTGCATTAGTAATTGTCCATTTATAATTATTGTAACTACAAATAGGAATATTCGACCTATTTATTAAAGTCATCGTGTCAGGCGCACACAAAGTATCTTTTCTATTGGCGAAACTGGCAACCGGAGTTGCATTTACGCATACTTTTTTAAAGGTCGTATCATTTCCACAGCTTACACTTTCTATCAAACTTGTTTTATAAATCCCTACACTATCATATCGTACAACGATAGTATTAGACCCCCAAGTTGTATTGTCAGTAACATCTGGAGGACTGTCACCTGTAGTGCCAGAAATTACAGTATTGCCTAAAATCGGATTTATAAACCAATTATACATAGTGGCAGTGTCGCAGACACCTAAGTTATCAACAGAAATACCTGTAATAGAATTGTTGGTAAATGAAACTGTGTTTTTCTGACAGATAATACTATCACTAGCTATAATTTTAGAAATTGGTTTTATACTTGTTGTTATTGGCTCAATCGTTGTGAAAGATACACCACAAGGGTTTGATGCTTGAATTTTAATATAATAAGTGTTAAGAAAGGTAGCACCAGTTGCACCGCAAGAAGTATATAGGAAAGTATGAGAATAATCTACTGGAGGTGTGGGTAAAGTGTCGATTTTAGAACCGTCATTTTTAGTAAATGTATAAATTGTTCCTGCAGGATTAGCTGTGCTACTTGCCGGAAGTATGTAAGTAAACGGTATACATAAAGCTACTGAGCTTCCAGGGTTGGTATAGGGTACAGACGGATTACTGCCATTATATAGCGTATAATTAGCTACTGAAATACATCCTTTATTACTGGTAACAGTTAAGGTTAATGGAATGTAACCTTGTTGACTGTAATTATGTATTACTCCACTAGAAATAGTAGCACTAGTAAGAGTTGTATTTGGCGAACCATCTCCCCAGTTAAATAAATATTGAGAATTAATAGTATTTGTGGTAGAGTTATTAACTAATGATAAATTAAAAATGGAAGTATGAGTATCATTTGTACAATTTCTAAAATGGGCTTTACTGCCAGGCATTAAATTATCTTTAATCGAAGCATCTGGCAATGGATTTATTGAAACGCTTCCACTTGTTGTTGCTTGAGTACATACCGTACTACTATTGGTTGTTATAGTATAATTTACAGCTTGATTAGGAATGCCACTGATGGTAACTACTCCAGCATTAAAAGTGTAAGAAAGCCCTGTTCCACTAAGTCCAGTAACATTAACAGAGGAAGCATTATTTACAGCATAAGTTATACTAGTAATCGCAAATCCAGGACAAACAGCCTGATTGTTTGTTCCAGCCGCCGATGTAAGTGAAATACTTGGTTGAGGGTCTACATTTATACTTCCAGTTACACTTTTAGCACTACAACTGCCATTCCCGGTTGTGGTAATGGTATAATTAAAAGTTCCTGAAACAGTAGGTGTTCCTGATATTATATAGGTCAATGAATTAAAGGTTACGCCTGTGGGTAAAGTTCCAGTTAAACTTGCCCCGGTTGCCCCACTTACAGAATAATCTATCGGTTGTATTGCATTATTAATACAAATAGTCTGGTGGTCACTGTTTGTAGTAGAAGTTAAACTAATCTGTGGTGTTGGATCTACTTTAACAATGGCACTACCACTCTGATTTTGCGAACAAGTCTTACTACTGCCATCTTTTACACTTATTAGAGAATAGGTAAAAGCACCTGCTGTACTAGTTGAAGCAGTTACTGTTGCAGTATTTCCAGAAGAGGTTATTGTCTGATTGCCTGAAACACCCGTTATAGTGTAAGTAAATGTATAATTAGCAGTGCCGCCTGATCCGGTAAAGGTAATAGTAGGATTAGTACTACTTTGACATACTGTTGTAGCTCCAGAAACCGTTGCAGTGGGTAATGGTAAAACTATTACCCCAATTTTATTGGAAGTGTCTTTTGTACAAGACGCATCAGTTTGTCTACACGTAACAGTATCTTTATCGATTAATGTACTAACAGAAAATGTGCTATTTGTTTGTGAAGCAACTACTATATTGTTAATATACCATTGAAATTTTGCAGTTCCACAAGTATTGCTAGCTGAAAATGTTATCGAGCTGCCAGCACACATAGGGCTGCTTCCTGCAGTAATAGATATAGTAGTTTTACCTTGACCACTTACCTTCACTCCAATCAAGCTAAAGCAAAAAATTATTAGCAATAGGGTAATATATCTTACAGCGTTTGTATTAAATCTTTTCATAATGTTTATTAGTCAAGTGTAGAAACTTGGGTTGATGTGGGATTAATCTAGCTTTTTTAATTTTTGTTTTTTACTTTGCTATTAGTAGCCATACCATTTCAAATGGCTCTTGTGCGGTCTTGGGCAAAGCGCTTTGCTGGCAATTCGCAAATTGGGGTCTACCATAAAATTGTATATTAAAGAAAATTCTACTCCGCCCTGATAATAACTGGCAGAAGATAATCCAGAAGTATTCACATCATACGAAAGCCCAAATTTCCAGCCTTCCAGTTGCAGCCCTACATAGGGTATTATAGCATCTCTCAATCGGTACCATACACCTAGTTCTAAATTTTCTCCTAACCCTATATCGGTATTGCCATCACTATAACTTTCTTTTATCTTTTTCGAAAAAACAGCACCTACCATATACTCCTCTTTATAAGAATTCATATACAATCCACTGAAAGTGATATTGCCATTATAGTCGGTTAAATGAGTGTAATTTCCATGTATCGTAAAACGCTGAGGCACACGGTTATCTTGTCCTGTCAACGATTCATTAGGTCTGGATAAATGGTACAGCGAACTCCCAAGACACCAGGTATATTCAGGATCCTCGCCATCCGATTTTCCCGAAAGCATGATACCGGCATGCATATCGGTGTAATACAGATCAAATCCACCTTTAGGTTCTCCATTAGGTATATTAATATCGTATCCATATGGCGTTAATTGTTGACCAAATGTCAATTTCGAGTAATCTAGTGCTTTATGCGTTATAGTATATTGAAATCCCCCACCCAAGTACCAGTTACCATCTCTTTGTAGTAGCTTATTGTAGGCAATAGATCCAGTAATATAGTTGGCCTTTAGTGCCCCGTTATTACTCTGATCCATCATAGCCATCAATCCAATGCCAAATACATCCTGATATTCATTGTCATAATTAAAGGGAGTATACTTCATATCAAAAGCAGCAGTTCCCGTATAAAAAGCATTTGATACAGTACCCCACTGAGACCTGAAATTAGAAGCAAAACGCATATTACCCGGCATCATACCAGTCAATGCTGGATTCAAAGTCATAGGCGATGCAGAAAACTGCGAAAAGTGCGGATCCTGTGCAAAGGAAACTCGAGTAAAAAATAGCAAAAATAGCATCATTACTATTTTTCTAAGTGACAAATTATTCATTTAATTAATTATGTTATTCAACTGATTGGTTTGATTTAAGTATTGCTTGTATCAAATTTAAGAATATTTATGTTAACAAGTGACGATTAAAATATTTTTTTGATAACAGCCTATTTAAAATTTATTTCAGTAGCATGTTCTGCTACGTTTTAGCTACCGCTTCGTGAATTATTTTGGCAGACGAAAACGCTCGATTTCGTCTGCCAAAATTGCCTTATGTCGCTTAAGAATTAGCTATAACAATTCTACAAAACAAAATTTAAACAGGCTCTAAATGAAATTAAAATTCTAGTTTTTACATCTAACATGCCTTTTATACATAATAAGCCTAGATTAATTTCAAACAACTTAACAAGTAGCTGTTAAATGCCTTAAGAGCGTGTTTAAAAATGATATTTAAGAAAGAAAGGGCATATGCTAAATAATCTACACAAACATTCTTTCTAGTTACCAAGCTTCTTACTACTTAATTCCTGGCTTTATTTTAGTTGATATTGAAACATTTAATTTCTTACCTCTATTGCAAATTTAAGTATAGTTAGGAACAGGTAACTCCCAACTCATTTGTTTAAACAAACAGCTTATAAAACCTTCTGTCTGACAAAGGGGTAGATGATATAACTTACGTATAATGTAGCTTAGTTCAATTGCTGAGTCACTATATAATAATTGACCTCTCCGTTTTTTGACATCATTACATTTCCATGTAATTTTTTGTTCTGATAGAGCCCAAAGTGTCACAGCCCCTCTTTGCTTTAATCCTTAATTGTAGGATGACCAATTTGTTACTTTACATTTATCATTACCCACTAGATATAGTTTGTGTTTATTATTTGGGTTGTTACTTATAATAAAACTATTCTATCTCCTTTTTAGTATGTAAATGCTAATTATTCATGCAACAACGTCTTTTGAAATTAAAAATGGCAACTAATTTTTTTTTACTTGAAGCATTAATATATCGGGGTGATTTATTTAAAACGATATAACCCACTTTTGTTATTTGTTTTTGATTCTTAGTAGTCTAATTTTATCTACGAGCTCGAATACTTCAAAAGTATTAATAGTGTTTTCTTCATTATATCCTCCTTTAAACGTTATTATATTGTTACTGTAAGTTGCATCATACATAATCATTTCGGTATTTCTTACTTTAATTTGGTTGCCAATGGGATTAGCTTCTAAATCATATACAGTACTTGTATCAGATTTCGCATTAATACCATATTCAAGACTTATACTTTTAAATAATAAATTTACGTTTAAACTTGCTCTTTTATAGTTATTGCAAGGAGGGGGTTCAACTCCTACTTTATATAAGTCTATAGTATCCTTTGTATTAATAGGGATTTCATTTTTTGTACAATTAATAAAATAATAAATGCCTTGTTTCAAAACCTTGTTGGGCGAGTTTTTGCGAAAAAGGAAAAGCTTGTTATCTATTTCCTTAAAATAAAATTCGAGGGGTAGTTGAAAGTTAGGATATTTAGAATAATTGAGTTTTATGACATTGTCTTCGATATAGTAGGTATAATCAATTTGTTTGAACTTGCCTTTAGAAACATATAATTGTAGTTTTCCGGGATTACTTTCGTTATAAACTTCCACAGTATCGCACCAAGGTGTAGTTTTATAATTCAAACGTGCTTGATTGGTTTTTGAATCAAAATATAGTGTAGGCCGTTGTATCGTATCATTTTTAAGAAGTGGGTGTGTGGAAGAATAAAATTCTAAGGTATCTAATAGGTTAATAAATATGCTGTCTTTAAAATTGAACATAGATACAAATTCGCTATTTTTTAATTGTTGAGCATTACTTTCTACACTAATTAATAAGAAATAAAGCGTTACAAGTTTTATTATTTTTTTATCCATTTTAGTAATTATTAGTGTTTAAGTTAATACCCTCACTATCCAACATATTTGTGAGATTCGCACTAACATTTGATGTCTCAACATAAACTAAAGCAACCATAGAATTAAAGATTATAGGATATCGAAAAGCAGATTATTTTGCTTCTACAGCAGCAAGAAGTAGTACTAAATAGTCATAAGATGCGATAGTCTCAAAATGATTCATATCTATCCTACCGTTTTTTATCATTTCAATAATTTTCTGATTTGCTTTCATTTTAAAATCGTATTTTTCATATTTTATACCTATATCATAATATCTTTCTACTGCTTTTTGTAAGTCCATTTTTGTACCTATACCCTTTTCGCAACATTCTGCCAAATAAATACTTATTTCATAGGTCGATTGATTATATACATCATTATTCTCTAATCCTTTATTATACCAATAAAAAGCTTTTTCTAAATCTCCATCTACACCTCTACTGTATCGGTAACACCTGCCTAAGTTTCGTTGTGCTGTTTTATTATTGTTATCAGCCGCTTTTTGGAACCAATAAAAGGATTTGTTTACATCGTAGCTAGTACCAATTGCGTTTTCATAACAATTAGCAAAAGCATTTTGAGCCATTGGATCATTTCCTTCTGCTGCTTTTTGATACCAATAAAAGGCTTTGTGCACATCTATTGCAGTACCCTTACCTTCTTCATACATTTCAGCCAATCTCAACTGTGCATTGGCATCGTTGTCGTCTGCTGCTTTTTGATACCAATACAATGCCTTAGTATAGTCTACAGGTACCCCCTTTCCATATTGATTGCAGATACCAACATTTAGCATCGCTATTGTCAAATTTTTATTTGCCGCTTGCAGATACCAATATACAGCCATTTTATCATCAGATTCAACCCCTATTCCATTTTCAAAACACAAACCTAATCGAAACTGCCCATACGCGTAGTTTCCATCTGCTGCTTTTTTATACCAATAAAAAGCTTTGTCTTCATCTTTTTTTGCACCATTCCCATATTCATAACATTTGCCTAAATTAGCTTGTGCTTCCATTCTATTATTATCTGCTGCTTTTTGATACCAATAAAAAGCCTTCTCGTAATCAATTTCAACACCTCTACCCACTTGATAGCAATTACCCAAATTACTTTGTCCTGCGGGAAAACCATTATCAGCGGCTTTTTGGTACCAGTAAAACGCTTTTTTAGAATCTTTAGTGGTTCCATATCCATTTTCGTATAGCCAACCCAAAGTATTTTGAGCTTCAATACTATTTTTTTTAACAGCATTCGTCATCAAGTTAAACCCTTTAGTTAAATCTTTAACCACACCTCTTCCATCAATATATCGATACGCTAAATCGTAAAGAGCTTCTTTATTTCCTGCATCTGCTTCTTTTTGCAATTGTTCTATACTTTTTTCCGATTGTGCATGGGTTTTACTCATGCAGATTAATAGCACAAGTAATAGTGCCAGTTTTTTAATTGTTTTAATCATTTTTGCTTATTTAATAAATTGTAAATGTAATTTTTATTTATGTGCTTTATTGTTTTCATTCCAAATTATCATTTTTATACACTAAATCAATAGTGGAATCTGATATTACTTCACAGTGATTAGGTTTATTTTAAGGTTTCAAAATGGCAGGATGGCATGTACAATACATATACTTTCTTAAAATACAGAAACTGTCTTTTGAAAATATATTTTTGTCTTTGATATATATCCTTTTATTGTAATAAACTCGCCTCTGTATTGTTTATTTTGTTATGAATTGTCATTCATTATAATTTCATAAATAGCAGATTCTGTCGGAATGTACTTTCTTTTTAAGAGTGTCATCACAACTACTAAATAAAATTGTAATTAATATTAAAAATATCATCATTTATCTTAAATTTAGTTACTTATTTCAATTTTAAAATTCTTAAACTGTTGTTCATAAGCATTCTTATCCTATTTTTTCATTAACTCAGTATATAAATAGTTTAATAGAAACTATCGAGTGTTTCTATATCTACTTGTATATTATGTATCAGTAGGCTTTATTTTTTCTAATAGTAGGATTTATTCGTTCTTTTTCAATCACTGCCTCTTCATTACTCAACAACACTAACTTTATATCATAATTCCCATAATCTGTATGATAATCCCTTGATTCAGTATCAACAATAATTCTGTTGCCATTTATTCCTTGTTTATGTATATAATCCGCTATTCTACCTACCATATCACCATATATTTCAGATTTCCCTGTAAATAATTCTAAGCCCTTCTGTGGATTGTCTTTTAGTAATGAAACTATAGGAAACATAATTTGATTTAAATGGGCACTATCACAAGGACAAGCAATAAAAAATGGAATAGATATTTCAACACCACCTAATAACATTTTTTTTAAGCTATTATCTAAAGAATCGCTAAAGTTAAAATTGGTTATCCCTAATGAATAATGCTTTTTTTGATTACAATGTTTTTGACGTAGAGTTGCAAGATGATTTATTCCAGCTTTTGTGCTACTCATATAATAATACATTGCCTTTAAAGTATCTGAACTTATTCCTTTACCTGTTTCATAGATTCTAGCAAGTTTGTAATTGATTGTTTTATAAATAGTTTTTTCACAGTGGGCATCAAAACAACTTGAATATTTAAAACAATCCAATGCGTATAACATACTAGTATCGCGGTATTTATTATATAATTTTTCATAAACAAGCCCAAGTTTATAAGCCTGATTTGTAGTAAGGTTATGGATTTTATAGAACTGACTATTTGCTTTTTTTAGTTGTTGTTTATCTACAGCTGAATATTTAAAATGAGGTTGTGCTTTTGAATAGATGTTGAAAAAAAACAATAGAATAAAAAGACAGTTTTTCATAAGTTATTTTAGCTTTTTCATAAGTTCATTATTGTTTATACCTAAAATAAAATAAGGATTTTTAGAAGATGTTCGCTTCATAATTACCCAAAATGGTTTATCAAATTGCAATAGTTTAGGTATTGTTTGGTCGTTTGGGTCAAATGAAACTGGAATAGCGTCCATTATAGCTTCGTCTTCAACTTTTGCTCCAGTTTCATCTAAACCAAACTTTATGTTTTGGTACATTTTTTTTATCTGATAGTTTTCAAATCCTTTATTCAGCAGGGTTTTATTTACCAGCTCAACATAATCTCTATGATACTCTAAGTCCAGTTTTGGTGCTTCAAAGTAATCTTTATATTCCATCGACTCATGATAATCATTTATCTTTTTGCGAATGATATTAACCACGATTTCTGGGTTGCTCATATCATATCCTTTTGCCAATATTAATTGATCGCTGGTGTCTTTTAAGGCAATGCTCACTATAAATTTATTTTTATTGATGTATTCAATAATTTTAATATTCCTTTTGTCGTCTTTTGCTTCTGTACCAAAACCAGCAACTTTAACTCCTTTAAAAGTTGTTTCTGTTGAACTTAATGATGAAACGTATTGCGTTTTTTTAAAGAAATAAGAATAAGCAATCATATCACTATCACCCAAAACATCGGTTAAATCGGCGAAGGTTTTTTGTTGAAATTTGGCTTTGGTTTCTTTGTTTATTTGTTGAACAGTTGCTTGCCCAAAACCACTTTTAACATAATAACTTTTTGCATCTAAATCTTTAGTAGTAAAGGCTGGATGGTTTAACTTATTTACCAAATTAATAGCACTTTTATCATTGCTATTAATTTGAATTTTCTCTTTAATAATCTGTTCACTGCAATCATTCCAAGCCAAATTCATAGCACCAGCCCACACATAATTGCCTTTATAATAAGTTCCTGTATAGTTATTAGTTGAGGCTTTGCTAACCTTTTTATTTACTTGCTTTTTAGTTTGTGCATACATAAAATTGTTTGCCAAAAATAAAAATTGAAAACATAAGATTACCCAAATGCTAATTGCTAATTTGTTCATATTTATTGGTGTATTCCTTTTTAGTTTTTGGAAAAAGAAAAACCTATACCAAATTGATGCATTAACTTATTGTCAGTACGTTCGGAATAAATAGCATTATATTTTAATATAAAATAGTTACTCAATTTTATATCTAAGCCTATTTGTGGATAAACAAGGTAGTTATCTGTATTAGATGTTGGGTTTTGAATATTGAGTAACTTACCTGAGTATGCAAAAACTTTATATTCTTTATATCCCCCAGCACCACAACCAAGTGTTAACCACAAAGGATGAAATAATTTAATTGAAGTTCCCATAAAAAGGGATAAACTCTCATCAACTCGAGCTCGTTGCGGTTCATCATCGAACATAATTTGTTGACTTGAAACTGGAATTCTCATATCAGACAAAGTATTCAAATCTAATTGTCCAAAATTTTTTCTTACTTGTAAATAAAAACCTAGTTTCTTTTTGTTTAAAACTTCAAAACCAATGCAATATTTATTTTTATCCTCATAAGAGATAGTAAGCCCAGCAAAGTTTCTTCTATTCCATATTTTATATATTTTTTTTAATAGTTTATTTGCTCGTGTTATACGATTATCATCTGACATTCCTTCAGCAAATTCTTTTAAAGCATATTCAGCTTCTTCATATTTTTTTGATTTGTAATACATTTGCCCTTTTGAAAATAAAAGTTCTTTGTACTGTTTGTGTAATTCCCAAAAATATTTTGAATAAATGTCCTCCCAAAATCCAAGATTACTATTAGCCATTTCTAAAACTTTTTCCTCAGACTGTTTGGCAGCTCTATAATTTTGGCCAGCTAAATTGCTTTTGAATTGGGTTAAATAATATTCATACAAAAAAGCACTTGCCTGGTTTTTATATATGCCATTTGGGTAGTCTCTATGATACTTAAGCATAAAAATGGGGCTATTTAATTTATAAGCATTTCTAAAATCACGCTGATCTTCTGCATTTATTAAATACTCTTCTGCTTCTTTATTAGATCTGTTTTGTTGATATACATAAACTATTTTTTTTATAGCATTATCCCAATCTTTGTTGAAATAATCTTCGATACCACTGTTAAGCAATAATCTTAAGTATAAATTATCGCATTCTTCAATTTGTTCTCGCAACCATTTTAAATCTGAAATTTTTTGTGCAGACAGAAATAGCTCTTTGGCTTTTCCATAGTTTTCATCTTTTAAATAAGCCAAACCACTGTAAATTAATTCGTGCCATTGTTTTCTATCCTTTAAATCTTCTAAAGTTTTTGCAGCCAGTAGTTTTAAAGAATTATTATTACATTTTTTTAAAAACAGCTCGTAAGTTTCTATGGTATTGGTTTCTTGGGCTACTTTGCAATAAAACGAATCTTTCTCTAAACTACTTTCTTCTTTTACCTTATTTAGTTCATATTGCTTTTGTTGCTCTATAGTTTCTAAGCTTGATTGGTATTTTTTTTTCTTTTCTTCTACCAATCTATCGTAAATAGTTTTTAACTCTTTATATTCAGAGGAAGCAGTGTTTTTTGTAACAGCTAAATATTTTTCTAATTCTATTAATGTGTTATGTTCATTACCCATTTCCTGATAAATAGAAACTCTTAGGCTTTGAATTTTTGAATTAGTGCTGCCTAGTTTTGTTTCTACATCTTTTAGTAAATTTAAACTTTTGTCGTATTCGCCATTTTCATATTTGCTATAAGCATCCTGAAATATTGATACTGCTGTTTGTGCATTGGTTTTGTAAATAAAAAACAGCGTCATAATTAAAGTAGGTATTATATATTTTTTCATTTTCATTCTTAATTTTTTGGACTTTCGATTATATATCCTTCACTTCTAGCTTGGTCTAAAAACCTTTCCAGTTTAATGTCACACTTTTCTTGTATCTTCTGTTTATCTTTCAACTTTTGTAATTCAGCTTCTCTTTTATTAGCTTCTCTTTCCCTTTCAGTTGCTCTTTTAGTCGATTTGTCATTAGAGGTGGTTTCATAAACAAGACAATCAAAACCACTCCAAAATGGCTTACTATAATGCAGCACTCTTTGAGGTGGTTTTACCCATAATCCATTTTTATTTATTATTCCCATTTCGCAATACGTGAAAAGTGATTGATAAGAATCATTACAATATCTCTCGGAAAATATATAACCCTCTTTTATAAATATTTCTGCCTTAGCATAGCCATTTATAAACTCCTCTGCTTTATAAAATTTGGGGTCTATTTTTATATTTCCTTTATCGTCTTTATATCCATACAAATAATTATTATCTTTATCTCTATCCTTGCTTTTAAATACCAGATATTTTATGGGTATCAGCGTTTCATCCCAAAATGCATCGGCATTTTTAGGGGCGTTAGTTTTTGCCGATTCTCTCAATTCTTTTAAATATGCATCGTTTTCAGCGTTTATCTTGTCTTGGTCTGTTTTATGTTTATCTAAAATAGATTTTAGTTTTAAATCTGCTTGTGCTTCTATTTTCCTCAATTCTTCAATTTTTGAATCAAGGCTATTAATTTTATTTTCGGCTACAATGTTGCGCTGTTCAATATCTTTTTTCTGATTTTCTAAAAATTTTTTTTCATCATTTAGCTGTTTGTTTAACCTTTCTGCAAAAGCCTCACGCTCTGCTTTTTCTTTATTCTCTCTTTCAATTCTTTTCTTTTTGTCTTCTGCATAACAAGCTGGGCACTTAGCGTGGTCTGGTTCGTAAGTCAAGCAACATTTACTTTTGTCTGGCTTAAACAAATTGCAATAAACATCGTAGGTGTGTGTTTGCGAAATAGAGGTGAGTGTAATGAGTAATAACGCAAGTGTTAGTATTTTTTTCATATTTTTTTGTATTTTAATTAGTAAATATATAAACAAACTATTCTAATTATAGATGGGTATGTATTATTCTTAGATAGCAAATTTATCTCACTAATTTAGCAATAAATATTATTAGATTTACTTTACAGGTAACTTTTTAATAAAGAAAAGAAAAATTGCATAAATAAACACCAATAATGTAATACCAATTAATAAAAAGCATGTAGTAGAAGCAGTAAAAATATTTTGAAGATAATCAGAAAAATATAATGGTATTCCTGCAAGAGCAACAACTGTTCCTAAGCTTAATGCAGAAGCTGTTGCAGGATAATTAGGTAACCTGTTGTACATTAACTTTAAAGTAATAGGTACTGAGCTTTGTAAACATGATATTCCAACAGCCATTTCATAAATATTATTTCGCCCCATCTGAAGAGTTATTATTGCTATAATTAATGAGATATAAATCCACCTCTTCCACCCAATTCTATCAGAAATGAAAGCCCCAATAATCTTTCCGGCAAAAGCACTTATCCCCGCCACTAGAAATCCCAACTCTATACTTTGAGAGAAAGTGTTCATTAAATCATACAACAAAGATCGAAAACACATAAATAGTAGTATTAGTATCATGAGTATATCATGATTATCTATTGCTTTCTCGGGATTAGATTTAGTAAAATGATAAATAGGAAACCCACTTTTTACTATTAATATTAACAAGAATAACCCAATGGCAAAAGGAAGTAAAATCCAATTTATATGAATTGCTCCCATAAATCCTCCAATTGTTAATCCTGCAATACCAGGGGCTGTAAATATACCAAGTGGGGATATTTTATCTTTATTCACCATCAAACAGATGCACCCCCCTACAACATGAACCCCTGCGGATGCAAAACCAGCAACTATTATGGCTAACAATGGGTTTGTGATAGACAATATACATGTCAACAATAAAAGCAGAATGGAAACAATACCAATAGATTTAATATCACGAACTTTATCAAGCCAAATACCTACTGGAAGTTGACCTCCAAAAGCAATGACAGCATAAATACTTAAGGCAAAAAAGCTTTCATGTTGTGAAGCATTTATTGTAAAACGAGCCAATAGGTAACCTGCCACACAGTCGTTCACACAGTGCATCAATCCCCAATAGAACGTTGTTGTATTTTCATTCTTCATACTAATAAAATTATATAGGTATATTATAAGAAATAAGAAAACCAACTGATAAACTAAATCCGTTTGCTAAAAAAGAAATTAGCATGGCTTTACGCCATTTACCATTAAAATATATTTTAAATCCAATGCCTTCAATTATGAAAACAAAAAATTCCAAAATAAGTAAATGAATATTGCTATTAGTGTAGAGTAAAGTAATTAAAGGCCATGTGAATAAGTTCAATAAAACTGTAACAATGAAGACTTTATTAAGTTGACTTCGATAAGCAATTAATACTATTGGCAGCTCTAGAAATATGGTAAATAGAAAATACTTAAAAATATCCATTAAATAGAAATGTTATATTTATTTAGAAATAATTTTTCTCATTTTATATAACCAGAATACAAAAATTAAAGCAACAATAGCTGATAGGCTTAAGACTATTAGTAATTTATTATTTGCACTTTTAGTATAATTTCTGGAATTATATGCCCTATTTGACTCTTCAATTATTGAATCGGGTGCCTTATTTATATATTTTGAAAATTGAAGTTTATTATTCTTAATTCCAGTGAAAATTATATCCATATCTTCAGAATCTATTTCAACAGTATCGGTACTGATATTTCTAAATAGAGCATAAAAAGACTTTAAACTTTGGCCTGGAGATCCCTGATGTTCAGAAAACATATATGTTGTATCACTTGTAATAGTGTCTTCTCCAAAATCATAATTATATTGGAGATGAAGAGCATACTTACCTAAAGATGAAATATTTGAGAATTGGATTCTCTGAGCTGGCCATCTTACTCCACCTCCTGGCACATCGGCAAAAACTACATTAACAAAAAGAATCAATACTAAAGTCAGCCCTTGGATTATTTGTTTTGTCATTAAAAAAATAATTATACTCTAACAATATGTACAGTAGTTTCTTTATAATTGTGTAAAAAGCCATGCTTTTTTATAATACCTGAACAAAAATAATAAACCTACAATTGCTAAAAAACTCAACCACAATAATAAACTATTGATTCCAATGAACGCAATGTGTTGAATCCCAAAATCGTCATTATCATTATTATCAATACTCCCCAAAGTTGAAAGATTTCCTTTATTAGTTTTTCTTGAAAATTGAAGTTTATTATGTTTGATTCCTGTAAAATGGATTTCTTTATCTGTTTCTGTAATCTCAATAGTATCGGTACTTATTTTATTTGATAATGCAAAGAAAGACTTCATCCTTGGTCCTGGTGCCCCTCTATGTTCTGGAATAATAATTGTCCTATCCCGTGTTATAATTTCATCATTATAATCGTAGTTATATTTGACATGCAATACAAAATCATCCAAGGAAGAAATATTTGAAAAACGAATACTTTGGGCTGGCCATTTTACCCCTCCGCCTGGCATATCAGCAAATACCAAATTCACTAAAAACATCAATCCTAAAGTAACGCTAATGTTTTTTTTGTTTATCATCTTATCAATTTATGTTAGATATTATTTGAGTACGTATTAGAAATATGGTTCAACATTACGTTTTTTTATTAATATCAGAGGCTAATTTGATTAAATTGTTTAATATTTTTTGAGTATCCGCTAACTGTGTTGCGACTTCTTTAAATTATTCGCAATAGTTTCCGAAGATTGCAGCAAATTCCGCATCGTTACAATATAGATGCAATAAAAATAATGCGCTCTATACAAAACATAAATTAATTGAATTAAAATCCATCTTGATTCTTGTTGTAACTAACTTCAACAAGAGTTTACTGATAAGATATAGGATAAATGTAACCAAAATAAAAAAATATAAATAATGTGTTGTGTTCTGTTCATATGAATTGATTAGAAATTCAATGTAATACTTTCTTCATTTTACTTTGATTATTAGACAATGACATTGAGTAAAGGATTGTAAAAAATTGATATTAATAGATTAATCTTTCAATTATCAACTTATGTATAATATAATACCCAAAGTTGATTTCTACTTACTAATTTTTTATACTTATCAAATATTATTACTCATATATAATTTCACGTGAAATTACGTGAAAACAACATAATGCTATGTATATAAGTCCCATCAAGAATCTACTTATTAAGTAGCCTTCTTTGCATGTCAATAAATAAATTGCTTTATTACACAATATGAATCATCTATCTTACTTTATTATTATATGTGTTTTCTTTATTAATAAAATAACATTGTACATTTTTGCGTGATTATAAAAAACATATATTTAAGTATATCTAGCCTATTTTATGAAATATAAGAAAGCATGAATAATTTATTATTTCTTTCCCGATAAATTATTTAATTGTTTTCTCCTTAGAACTAAATTATTTAATATAGGTATTGTTCAATTTGTAATATGTATTAAAACTGTATTAAATAGGTTTTAATAACTGTTGTAATACAACTTCCTTACAATTAATTTATTTTTTATTAATTAAGCAACGAAATCACTTGTTTATATAATATTTACAAATGATTAATACTAATGCCAATTAACCTAATAATTAGCCGATTTAAGTACGCTAAAACTTCTTTGAAAGGTCACTTCATTTAAGATTTTGTCTCATAGCCGACAGGCTCTGTTCATACAACCACTACTGCTGACTCCTTGTCTCTCCCACTAAAGCGAGCTCAACATTTGGGCATACGCCAAAACCGGACCGGCTGATGTGGATTGTGTATGAACGGGTGAATAAGCGGATATAAGCTCATTAATATATTACCCTAACATTATCATATAAATGATACGCATAAAACACTATAAAATTTGAGCGTTTTAAATGAATTTTATCGGCACTTTATTCGGAAAATTGGTATAACTCTTATTAAACTCCTTTTCCTGCTGGTATTTATTATAAAAATAATAAGCTGTAAAAAATGATAACACACTCACCCCGATAAGAATTTGTATTGTTTTTTTCTGATTATTAACTACTGCAATATTTTTAAGCAGCCCCATTAATTCACTATTTGTCATATTGTATAATTTTATGATTATTGGTAAGTGGATTTGTAATAATTTTAAATCCCATAAATATTGAAGTCATTTCTCCATTTTCACTTATACCAAATTCGATAGATTTAGTAAGCAATATATTAAAAGCATCAAGGTCTCCTGTTTTGACTATATCTCCCCTATTCGTATATAATTGATGAATTCGAATAGCCATTTCTTTATGGAAATTTATTAAATCTCTCTGAGCATCTCTTTCAGGCTTGTCCCTTTCTCTATGATATGATGTTTTACAATCATACACTTTACCATATTCATCATAGTATTTATCGCAGAATTCTCTGGTTGAATGTTCTTGGTCTGCTATAGGTTCTCCACATTGCTTACAAGCTCTACCCAATTGAAAGGTCAAATAATTGCTATTTATGTACTGATTCATTGTATTTGAAAAAAAAATTTTATTAAATAAAGTGCTAAAGTACAATTATTATTTATATTTGTTTCTTTTTTGATTACATATTGTAATATATGAGAAACAGCGATATTAATTTTAAATTAGATTCGGTAGAAGAACTTTTCACCAACATTGAAACAAATGGTGAAAAAATATTCGAATTTTTTATCGAGATGAATAAACCTCTATTAAAACGTAGACAGGTTAATATCAGCAGTAAAACCATTTCGGATTGGATTAACTTTGGAATAATAGATACCAATAGAGAAGAAGATAAATGGCATAACTTTTCTTTTCTTGAAGGATTGTGGCTAAATTTTGTCAATGAGTTACGCTTTTTTGGTGTTTCTGTTCCTGTAATAAAGGAGCTGAAAGAAACGCTCATGGATATGAGTATTACGTCAATTTTCCAACAAGAGGGAATAGTAGAACAGTTTAAAGATAAATCTCCTGAATATTATGATGCAATAAAATTAATCACTAATGATGCCATTAATAAACCAGAAGAAGTAGAACAAGCATTCAAGGATATTAAAGTAAATACATTTTTATTGTTCATAGCTTCAACAATGATCTTGGGAATGGATATATGCTTCTATTTTGACCATCAGGTTTCATATTTTTTAAGTTTCAATAAGCATGAAACAGAAATGGATGAAACTATATCTAAAGAAGTACTTGCAAGAATGGCCAGGAAAACATTTGCTATAATTAATTTCAAAGAATTAATTGCTGATTTTTTTGATAATGATGAATTAGATAGTCTGAAAGGAATTTCTATGAGTTTTCTTAACTCTAATGAACAAAATCTGATAGATACTATCAGAACTGGGAAATACACTCAGATTCAGGTAAAATTAGCGGATGACACAATTACTCATCTGAAATTAACTAAAAAAAATAACGAGTTGATGGTAAGTAAAATATCAAGATTATTGAAAAAGGGAGAATACAAAGAAGTTACTTTTACGACAAAGGATGGAACAATCATCAAGTTCGAGGAAATTGAATCAATTAAAATGAATACATAAATAAATATTGGTACTGAATGCCTCAGACCTATTATAAGAAGGAAGGCTGTATGGTAGATGACCAACAGCATTTGCATTTTACATCACAATGCAAAATATTGAGCATGAACAATTATTAAAAAAAGAGAATCGACAAACAAAAAAAGAATTTAAAGAACAAAAAAGTATTGAAGAAGCGCAGCTTGCAATACTGGCTGAAATTATTGTAAACATTTATTTAGAAACTTATGGCAACGAAATCCATATCGAAAAACAAGGGCCTTGAAAAAAGGATAGAAGAAATCACCATGAAGATGTATGGTAATAAATCTATACAACGAGGTAATGGTGCAGTTATCTATACTAGAGTGAGTTCTTCAGAACAAGCAAATAACAATGGCAGTCTTGATGTGCAGATGAAATATTGCAATGAATACTGCAAAAGAATGCAGCTGAACATTGTTGGATATTTTGGAGGAACACATGAAAGTGCAAAAACTGACGGTAGAAAAGAATTTCAAAGAATGTTATCTTTTGCAAAGAAGAATAAAAATGTATCTCATATCGTTATTTTCAATTACGATAGATTTTCAAGAACAGGGTCTGCAGCAGCACAACTTAGTTTGGAATTACGCAAAATTGGGATTATCACTAAATCTGTCACACAGGATATTGATACTTCCACTGCTTCAGGTAGATTGCAGGAAGACTTCTTTCATATGTTGAATAACTTCGATAATAGGACCAAAAGTGACAGAACGAAGATTAACACCAGAGAAGTGATGGAAAAGGGTTATTGGCCTTATATGCCCCCTTTAGGATACAAGAATCTAAACCCTAAGCATAGAGCTTGCAATCATAAGTTGGTCATTACAGATGAAGGCAAAGAATTAAGAAGAGCTTTTAAGCTCAAAGCTGAAGGGATGATATCTAATAAGGATATTATTGCTTTATTGAATGCAAGAGGTGTAAAACTTACTGAAAAGAACTTTCGATGGATTATTTCCAATCCATTTTACACAGGCCATGTGACTGGTAAACTACTTGAGGGAAGACTAGTTAAAGGACAGCATCCTGCTTTAATTGACATGGAAACATTTCTAAAAGCAAATGATTCACTTGATAAAGCACCTTGTGCAGGCATTCCAAAACAATTCAAACATGAAGAAGTTCCTTTGAAAGTTTTCACAAAAGAAGTCACCTCAGGAATAGCATTCACAGGATACCAAACAAAAGGTCATTGGTACTACAAAACAAAAAATGGAGGTACTCCAGTGAACATTAAAGCAGAAAAACTCAACAATATATTTAAGGTTTATCTTGAAAAGTTTGAATACAAAAAAGAACATAAAAGTGAATTGAATAAATTGATCACGAAGCAATTGGCAGAAAAACTCAAAAATTCAAAAGAAGACAATGTTATTACAAAAAGAAAAATTGCAGAGAAACAATCACAAGTGGAGAAGATAGAAGAAAAGTTCATTTTGGAGGAGATAAGCAAAGAACAATTTGAAAAGTACAGCAGTAAATATAAAGAAGAAATCAAGCTACTATCGCAAAATATGGGCGATTACGATTTCAGCAGTTCGAACTTACAAAATGCAATAAATAAATGTTTAAATATTGCTGAAAACATAAGCTCTGCTTGGGTTTTAGCATCTTTTGACCAAAAGATAAAATTGCAACATCTTCTGTTTCCTCAGGGAATTGTGTATGATAAAGAAAAGGTGGTAGTTCGAACTTTAAAAACGAATAGTGTTTTTGATTACATCCCAATGAATACAAGGGTTTTGGAAGATAAGAAAAAAGGCAATTCAAAAAAGAATTGCCTAAAATCTGATCTTGTGCCCGAGACTGGATTCGAACCAGCACATCCTTTCGAATACCACCACCTCAAGGTGGCTTGTCTACCAATTTCAACACCCGGGCGAGGGCTGCAAATGTATATCATTGCAGAATATAATACTTCACCAAATTAAAAATCAAAAGTACA
>CANFLJ010000004.1 GCA_947447815.1 Chitinophagaceae bacterium
AAGATACCATAAATTCACGAATATATTGCTCTGGTTATGTAAAATTCACCCTAAACGGCTGCGAAAATATGACACGGGATTGACAAATACTACTTTAATGGTAAAAAAATTTTATTAAACAAATAAAAAGGCATGATATTGGTCATAATTAGGCATGATTCTTAAACATAAGTAGCTGTAATTGATATTATAATGGTACTGTAATGCCTAAAAAAATAATCGAATAAGGAAATAGTTGATATTTATTGGTAATGTCCTTTACAACTAATAATCTGAATATTGCCTTCGGCTGATATTTGGTATACCAATCTATGCTCCTCCGTTATTCTCCTACTCCAACATCCTTTCAGATTATGTTTCAGTGCCTCTGGTTTGCCTTTTCCATCAAAAGGTGTTCTGGAAATATCCTTCAGTAATTCTGCTATCCGTTTAAAAATATTCTTATTGACAATTGCCCAATTAGTAAAATCCTCAAAGGCGTCTTTGTGAAAAACAAATTTTGTCATTTGTGGGTTACAGTTTATCGAAAATTATATCGTCCAGTTGGGCATCAGTAAATGTGATGGAATTTTCTCCTTTGTTAACCTCGGAAAGGCATTTTTCAAGTCGGGCAAGATGGGCCTGAGGTGTTTCGGTTTGTAATAAGTTGAAATCTTCTGCGACAGAAACGGAGATCTGTAATTGTTTACGATGCTTGAATAACTTTTTCAAGGAGTCTAGAAAATTGTTATCTAATTCATCCGGAGTGATTACAAATGTTGTTTCCATCTTAAAATCTTTATTCGCAAATATAATACTTCTTATCAATAATGATTACTCGGTAAATAAACCGCTATCTTATCAGTACAAAGGTTCCCTTCTTGAAAATAGTTTTACCCAGATAATCTATCCCTTCCGCCATAAATACATAACTGCTAGGGTCTTGTTTGGTTCCATTTATACTGCCATCCCATCCCCTATCAGCCGAACTGCTGGTAAATACCTGCTGTCCCCAGCGATTATAGATTGTAAAGAAGTTTAGTTTTTTAATGCCTACCAGTATCGGTTTTATTACATCGTTCAGTCCATCACCATTGGGTGTAAATCCGGTAGGGATAAAAATGTCGGGAGCCGTACGGTATACTATCACTTTTATCGTATCGCTACCCTTACAGGTTTCAGGCGAGGTAGCTACTGCCACATATTGTATAGAATCTATGCCTCCCGGAATGGTGGCTATCGGATTAAAAACGATGGTATTATTCAAAAAAGAGCCTGGCTGCCATTGTATACTATAGGTGGAATCCAGTCCTGTTGCATTTAGTTGCAGTGGTTGTCCTGCTACAATTGCCGTATCATTCCCTGCACTAAACACGATAGGGTCTATAACTTTTACCTTTATAGTATCGGTAACCTTTTTCTTACAATAGGAAGTATCCCAAACCGTCAACACATAATTGGTGGTACTTAAAGGACTGGCTACAGGGTTTAATGTACCATAATTACTAAGGGTAGTAATGGGCGACCAACTAAAATAATCACTCTTAACAGTACCCGACAAATATGCTTTAGTATCATAACATATTGCTGTATCCTTTCCTACTTTTACTTGTGGATAAGGTGCCACATGAATGGTGATAGAGGCATTATCCTGACATTTACCCAGGTTGGCTAGTACATGATACGTAGTGGTAACCACTGGAGATGCTTTGGGATATTTTACCGCACTATCATTCAATCCTGTAGAGGGGGTCCAGATATAACTCAAAGCATAACTGACAGGTGTAAGCGTTATACTATCCGTCTTACACAGATTATCGTCTTTTACCAATGCTACTGAAATAAAATCCAGCACATTTACTTTTATATGAGCACTATCCACACAGCCCTTTTCCGAAACGGTAACCGTATACACCGTAGTATCTTTAGGAAAAACGGTAGGATTGGCCGTATTGGCTGAAATGATATTATAGGCAGGAGTCCACTTAAAGGTTGCTCCTGCAGTACTCTGCGCTATCAATGGCAGACTATCAATACTACAGATGAGGGTATCTTTAAACGGTAGATTCAAATACGGTTTATCATTCACCATAACTGTCTTAATGGTATCTGCAGTACATCCCTGATTACTGGCTATACTTAATTTTACAGTATAGCTTCCCGCCGTAGTATACTGATAGCTTGGTTTTACTGTAGTAGTAGTATCGGTTGTAATACCCGCTACCCCAAAATCCCAGAGATAGCCAAACGCTGAACCACTCTTGCCCGGACTGGTAAGATTGGTAAAACTAAAAGGAGACTGATAGCAACTACCCTGTGCCGTAAAGTTGGCTTTTAATCCAGGATATACTTTTACTTTAGTCTGGGCCGAATCGGTACAGCCTAAGGTATTAGATACTTTTAATTTTACAACATAAGTTCCCGAATCTGCATAGGTATAACTGGCAACCGGAGCGGTAGACGTATCTTTAGTAGCAGTAGTTACCCCAAAATCCCAGAGGTAACTCGTGATGTTGCTGGCAGAAGACAGGTTTTGAAACAACTCCGTATAATTAGTACAGTTCAGCACCGTAGCAGGCAAGGTAGCAGCACTCAGACTACAATTATTTACATACAGCTGCAGTTCTTTCTTTACCGTATTTATCTTCACCCCATTGCGCCATTCCGTTACATATACGGCCAGCACAAACTCTCCAGTAGTAGCCGGTGCAGTTCCCGATATCATTCCTGTAGCGGCATCAATGGTTACACTGGGGCCCAACGGACTGGTACCACTATATCCACTACTGTACGAAAGGGCAGTATAAGGAGGATTAGAAGGAGGATTATAGACCGTGCCAGGATTAGCATTAGCCACATCTAATCCACTATTAAAAGAGTAAGATAAAGAATCTCCATCCGCATCTATAGCGCTGAATTGATACTGAAAAGCAGCGTTATGACAGATGATGGTGGTATCCTTAAATACAAACGCAGGGCTGTTGTTGATATGATAATCCACCCCACCAATGTTACCCGGAATAGCATTGGTAAAAGTAATACCCGTATTGCCCGAATTAACCACATTTACAATGCCACTGCTTCTTCTAGAATCCTGAATAGCCAGTATATAGCCATTGGTATTATTGGCAACCGTAATTGTAGAATGATAGGTAAATAACTTAAAACAAACCGAAGGAGGATTACTTAAGCAAGGACTATAAGATGTTTTAGAAACCGATACCTGACCAGTATTGGCAATAGTACGGGTAGAAACAAGGGCATGGGAAACAGCATCAAAAATACCCACATACACCTGCTGTACCGAGGTAGCAGGATATGGTACCGATGCATCGCAGGTAACCAGTATATAGGTAGTAATATCGTAGGTAGTGGTTTTAGCAGCCGTATCGCTGCTCAGGTATTTATATTCTATCCACCCCCCTTTTATATGCAATGCACTAGCCGAAAATACGGTTGAAACAATCAACAATAAAGCCAGCAGTATTCTTTTCAATCCCATGTAAATGTTTGTATGTGTATTAGACTACAATCCTATCCAAATCCTTTAAACACAAAAGAGATAACCGTTAAGGGTTATATTGCTGTATGATGAATTGTTAAAAAGGGAGACGTTAGAATACAAGTTGCCAGTTGCTGGTTTCAGGTTGCACGTTACTGGTTACTAGTAACTGGAAACCTGCAACCTGTATTACTTTGTGCCTAAGTGCCTCGTTGCCTTTGTGCCTTGTATTAAAATATCCCCTCCAGTTCTTCCAGATGATGAATAGTATAAGTAGGTTTTACATCTTTAACCGCTGCATTGATATGGTTTACAAATATAGCATCCCATCCAGCATTCATAGCGCCTTTTATATCGGCTTCTATGTTATCGCCAATCATAATGCTCTCTGCTACTGCAGCGCCGGATTGTTGAAGGGCAAAGTCGAAGATTTCTTTGTTGGGTTTGAGGCTACTCGCCCCTTCGGAGGTAATTACTTTATCAAAATAATGCGCCATATTGCTGTTCTGCAGTTTGCCAAATTGTACCTGTTCAAAACCGTTGGTAATAAGGTGAAGCGTATAATTTTTCTTTTTCAGGTATTCCAGTATCTCTATGGTATGAGGAAATATGTTGCGCTTGGTAGGTAGTATCTGCAAAAATTCTACCGATAATTTTCTGGACAGTACATCATCTGCAATCTTAAATTCCAGCAGGGCAAGCCACATTCTTTTCCATCTTAGCTCCTCTTGTTTTATAAACCCCTTAGTGTACCTATCCCATAGGCGGTGATTATGAAAGCTATAATGATTAAAGAAATCTTCAAAGCTGGTCACCCCCCTTTCGCTCAGGTTGTTGGTACTGTATAGCTCCTGAAGGGTTTCTCTCGAGTTGGTCTCAAAATCCCACAAAGTATGATCCAGGTCAAAAAACAAGTGACGGTATTGCATGCGTTTCTATTCGTTCGGTAAAAAGCAAAAGAAAGGAATTATAATAGATGATGCGTTGTGTTCTTTATAGGGAGTAAAATACTCTCATCAAAAGTAACAAGTAATCATAGTGGCAATAAAATTTAGGGGTCGTTGGGTGGGGAAGCGAAAGATTTAACTATTGCTTCAATAGACATCACTATGCGAGCGAAGAGTAGCTAAATGGATTCAATAGGCATCATTATGCGAGCGAAGAGTAGTGAAATGGATTCAATAGACATCACTATGCGAGCAAAGGGTAGCTAAATGGATTCAATAGACATCACTATGCGAGCAAAGGGTAGCTAAATGGATTCAATAGGCATCACTATGCGAGCGAAGGGTAGCTAAATGGATTCAATAGGCATCACTATGCCAGCAAAGGGTAGTGAAATGGATTCAGTAGATCATTTTTTGGGCAAAAGAAAACTGACAATCTAAAAAAGAATTAAATTATCTATTCAAATATAAAAAAATCCCAAGAGCTATAAGCTCCAGGGACTAAATATTTAAATGCAAATTGCGTTAAGCGTTATGCTTTCGGCATATTCACTACATTTCCTTCATCATATCTATTACCGCATGCGATACGCCGGTAAAGCTAAATCCTCCATCATGGAAAAGATTTTGCATGGTTACATAACGGGTAAGATCCGAGAATAAGGATACACAGTAGTCAGCACATGCATCGGCATCGGCATTGCCCAATGGACTCATCTTATCGGCATATACCAGGAATCCGTCAAAACCCTTCACCCCACTACCAGCAGTAGTCATGGTAGGCGATTGCGATACGGTGTTTACACGTACTTTGCTCTTCACACCAAAATGATATCCAAAGCTACGTGCAATACTTTCCAGCAAAGCTTTAGCATCGGCCATCTCGTTGTAATCAGGGAATACTCTTTGAGCGGCTATATAGCTAAGGGCCACAATGCTACCCCATTCTTTCATTGCATTCTTTTCGTAAGCCACCTGACAAACTCTATGAAGACTAACAGCAGATATATCCAGTGTTTTCAGTTCCCACTCATGGTTCAGGTTGGTATAAGGATTGCCCTTTCTTACGTTGATACTCATTCCTACACTGTGCAGGATGAAATCGATCTGTCCACCAAAATGCTCCATCGATTTAGTGATCAGATTTTCAATGTCTTCCATATTGGTTACATCCGCAGGAATGATTGGTGCATTTATCTTTTCGCCCAATTGATTGATCTCTCCAAAACGCATAGCAATAGGGGCGTTGGTCAAAACTATTTCAGCACCTTGTTCATGACATTTTACAGCAGTCTTCCAAGCCAGAGAATGTTCATTTAAGGCTCCGAAAATAATTCCCTTTTTCCCTTTTAATAAGTTGTTCGACATATAGTCTGCGATTTATTTTTTGTAAAGCTAATCTAACAGTAAGCTGCAAATTAACTGTTTATTTCTATTTGTTGTTGTCTGTTGTTGGTAATCCAAGTTTTTCTACCGCTAATTGTGCCGCCACAAGACTAGCATCTTTCTTGGTAAAACCCTTTCCTACCGATATTATTTCGCCATCCAGCATGGTATGCATTACAAATAACCGTCTGCCCGATTCGTATTTTTCTTCTGCAAGATCAAAACTAAGCACTTTATTATTTTTACTGGCCCAGCCTATAAGTTTATTCTTTAAGTTGATATCTATCAGCTCCAGATTATCTACAAACATATGCGGAATAACCAGGTGTTTTAGTATCCACTTATGCGTTTTTATATATCCTTTGTCCAGATAAATAGCACCTACTACCGCTTCCAGTGTATTGCCAAAAATATGACTGTTTTTAAGAGAGCTATCAATCTTATTATAAAGGGTGATTTTTTTTAATCCAATCTTCAAAGCGATATCATTCAGTTGCTGCCTATTGACCATCTTGCTTCTCATTTCGGTCAGAAAACCTTCGCCTTTATAGGGATATCTTTTAAAAAGATAATCAGCCACTACCGAACTTAGTACAGCATCGCCAAGATATTCCAGTCTTTCGTTATTCGACTCTGGAGCATCTTTTACGGAACGATGGCTTAGTGCAGTAATATACAGATTGATATTAGAGGGGTTCAATCCTAATAGTTTCTTAATTTCTTTTTTGAAACTATCGGCATCATTTGTGGTAAAAAAATGCTTGAAGAATTGCACTTACCCTTTATATTTTTTTACAATAACACAAGCGTTATGTCCACCAAACCCAAAAGTATTACTTAAGGCAGCGTTCACAGTACGTTTTTGTGCTTTGTTGAAGGTGAAATTCAATTTTGGATCCAAATCAGGATCGTCTGTAAAGTGATTGATAGTTGGAGGAATGATATCGTTTACTACTGCCTGAATACAAGCAATAGCTTCTATAGCACCAGCAGCACCCAGACAGTGACCTGTCATAGATTTTGTAGCACTGATATTTAAATTATAAGCATGATCTCCAAATACACTCAGGATTGCTTTCGCTTCTGCTATATCGCCCAGTGGAGTAGAAGTACCATGGGTATTGATATAGTCGATATCTTCTGCTTTCATGCCAGCATCTTCCAATGCAGCAAGCATTACATTTTTAGCACCCAATCCTTCCGGATGAGGGGCAGTAATATGGTGAGCATCTGCTGTAGCGCCACCACCGGCAATTTCGCAATAAATTTTTGCGCCTCTTGCTAATGCGTGTTCTAATTCTTCCAGTACTACTATACCAGCACCTTCGCCCATGATAAAACCATCACGGTCTTTATCATAAGGACGAGAAGCGGTTTTAGGATCATCGTTTCTTTCGCTCATTGCTTTCATAGCGTTGAAACCACCTACACCAGCTTCGCTGATAACGGCCTCGCTACCACCACTAACAATAATATCAGCTTTACCTAATTGTAATAGATTATAAGCAGATATAATAGCGTTGGTACTACTGGCACAGGCACTTACTACGGCAAAATTTGGTCCTCTTAAATTATGTCTCATGGAAATCTGACCTGCAGCAATATCCAGAATCATTTTAGGGATGAAGAAAGGATTGAATCTTGGTGTTCCATCACCTTTGGCAAATTCTGTTACTTCATTTTGAAAAGTAATTAAACCACCAATACCACTAGCTACCACAACACCAATACGATCAGGATTAATATTATCCTGATTTAGTCCGGCATCCAGCATAGCCTGGTCGCTTGCCACAAGAGCAAACTGGGTAAAACGATCAATTTTTCTAGCTTCCTTCCTGTCTAAATAAACAGTAGGATCCCAGTTCTTTACTTCACAGGCAAACTTTGTTCGAAACTTCGAGGCATCAAACTGAGTAATCATGTCGGCACCGGATACTCCATCTACTAGGTTAGTCCAAAATTCATCTAATGTTTTGCCTAATGGTGTAACAGCACCAATACCTGTGATAACAACTCTTTTCAATTCCATATGAGAAGCCGTTTAAGTTATAATCCGCCCAACAGCAGCAGCTTAGATTGTAAGCGCTATTGAAAGGCGGATTAGATTATTCCATTTTAAACTATAAAGTAATTCTTACTTCGCGTTTTCTTCTAAGTAAGTAACAGCCTGACCAACTGTTGTAATTGTTTCTGCTTGTTCGTCTGGAATAGAGATATTAAATTCTTTCTCAAACTCCATAATAAGCTCAACAGTATCCAAAGAGTCGGCTCCTAAGTCATTCGTAAAGGAAGCTTCTGTAGTAACTTCTGCTTCGTCAACTCCTAACTTGTCTACAATAATTTTTTTCACTCTAGTAGCGATGTCTGACATTGTAATAATTTTTTATTTCGAGAGCAAAAGTATAGTTTTTGGCAAATTTGCAATCACGAATAAAATTTTTTTGTTCTAAATATTTAACTATGAGTACAAATTTTAGCATTAAAGCAATCCATTTTGGCAGCAAAGAATACCTTGAAATGGTTGATTTACGTAGAAAAATCCTGCGGATTCCTTTAGGATTAGATTTTTCTGAAGAAGACTTAAATAAAGATATCAACAGTGGATTATTAGCCAGTTATAATAGTAAAAATGAGATTTTAGGATGCTGTGTTATTGATTTTAACCCCCTTGAATCCACTATTAAAGTGCGACAAATGGCAGTAGACACCCCCTTCCAAAATGCAGGAATAGGTAAACAGTTAATGCTGGAAGTAGAAGAATGGGCAAAACGTGAAAAAATTAACAGAATTCATTTACATGCTCGTAAAATAGCTGTTACATTTTATCAGAAACAAGGGTATAAAGTATGTAGTAACGAGTTTACGGAAGTAAGTATTCCACATTTTGAAATGGAAAAAAGAATAAAATCGGACTAATAAAAATAGAACCAAATAATAAATTTACTTTAGCGGCCTCTTACTACTTTTTACTACTACCATGAGCGACGCAATTAAACACGAATGTGGACTGGCATTCATCAGACTACGGAAACCATTATCGTTCTATCAGGAAAAATATGGATCCGTATTGTATGGTATAAATAAATTGTACCTGCTGATGGAAAAACAGCATAACCGTGGACAGGATGGTGCAGGAATAGCTACCGTAAAATTAAATGTAGAAGCAGGTTCTCCTTTTCTTCACAGAACTAGAAGCAATGCTCAACAGCCCATTGCAGATATCTTTTTTAAACTTGGACAAGAAGTAAATGAGTTGGAAAAGTATTTGCCTGATGCTAAAAAATATCCCGACTTAATGAAAGGGCATCTTCCTTTTTTAGGCGAATTATTATTAGGTCATCTCCGCTATGGCACTCAGGGTAAAAACAAAGTAGAGTTCTGCCATCCTTTTATTAAAAGAGATATTAGCCTTAGTAAAAATCTAGCACTTGCAGGTAACTTTAATCTGGTAAACACAGATGAGATTTACGATTTACTAAATATCAATCCAGGTGAATTTCAAAAGCAAAGCGATTTAGCAGCAATGATGGAGGTAATTCATCATTTTCTTTCCAAAGAAGCAGAAGTAAACAACGATTCTCCTGATATAAAAAATGCTTTAACTAAATCCTTACAACTATTTGATGGTGGTTATACAGTAGGCGGTTTGTTGGGCAATGGTCATTCTTTTGTATTAAGAGATGCCCATGGTATCAGGCCCGCTTATTATTATGCAGATGATGAAGTAATAGTGGCAGCAAGCGAAAGAGCCGCTATTAGAACAGCTTTTAATGTTGGCGAAAATGAAGTACAGGAGTTAATGCCAGCACATGCATTAATAGTAGATAATAAGGGAGATTATTCTATAGATCAAGTAGCTGAGCCTAAAGAAAGAAGAGCTTGCAGTTTCGAGCGTATTTATTTCTCGCGTGGTAGTGATGAAAAAATATATCGCGAAAGAATTGCATTGGGGCATCACCTTAGCAAAAGGGTACTGGAGTATATACATTATGATTTAAGAAGGACTATATTTTCCTACATCCCTAATACTGCAGAAGTTGCTTTTTATGGATTAGTAAAGGGAATGGAAGATTATCTGAATCAGATAAAAGTAGAAAGAATATTAAGCTGGGGTAATGACATCAATCCCGAGAAGCTTAACGAAATGATTACCCGTAAAATCCGTCAGGAAAAAATTGCCATTAAGGATGTTAAACTAAGAACATTTATTACGGAAGATGTAAACCGTAATGAAATGGTACAGCACGTTTACGATATTACCTATGGTACTGTAAGGAGAAATGAAGATACTCTGGTGGTAATAGATGATAGTATTGTTAGAGGTACTACTTTAAAAGAAAGTATTGTAAGAATGCTTGCTCGACTACAACCTAAAGAAATTGTAGTAGTATCCTCCGCACCTCAAATTAGATACCCTGATTGCTACGGAATAGACATGAGCAAAATGGGCGACTTTATTGCATTTCGAGCTGCCATAGAATTACTAAAAGAAAAAGGAATGGAGCATATATTGTTCGATTTGCAAAAACAATGTATTGAGATGCAAAGAAACAATACACTTCATACGGAAAACGTAGTACGTAAAATATATAAAACGTTTACCACAGAAGAAATTTCTGATAAAATTGCACAGTTGATTACACCTAAGGAAATTACTATTCCAGTAAAAGTAATTTATCAGAATATCGAAGACCTTCATAAGTCTTGTCCTACTAATACCGGTGACTGGTATTTTACTGGAAACTATCCTACTCCTGGGGGTAATAAGGTATGCAATAAAGCCTTCCTGAACTATATGGAGGGCAAAAATATCAGAGGCTACTAAACAAAGTATAACAACTATAACATAATCTTCTTCCAATAAAGAATGGATAGTATCAACATTAAAACGAAGGTCTGCATTATCGGTGCTGGTCCTGCAGGAACGTCTACTTCAATTTTTCTTTCCCGAATGGGAATAGAACATGTAATGATTGATGCTGCAGAATTTCCAAGAGATAAGGTTTGTGGTGATGGACTGGACATTAAGACCGTGAGAATGCTCAATCATATTGATCCGGCAATTATCCCGGACGAGTTGATGACTAATCCCGAATTTACTGCTTCCTGGGGCTTTAGATTGTTGACAGACAACAACAAAATGATGGACTTTGGACGATATCCTACTGATAAAGAATTACAACAAAAACCACCTCTATTTATAGCAAAGAGAATGATGTTTGATGAGTTTCTTCATGGTAAATTGAACTTAAATATGGTTCAGTTTTATCAGGGCACAAAAGCACTCGAAATTATCAGAACAGGCAACTCATGGAAAGTGCTTGCAAAAAGAAATGATGGCACCGAAATGACCATTGATACCAGTATGTTGGTGGGTGCCGATGGAGATCATTCTATGGTATTGAAATCGGTAGGAGAAAGAAAGGTAAACAGGCTGCACTATGCAGGCGCTCTAAGACAGTACTGGAAAGGGATTGACAACTTACATCCTAATAATCTGATTGAAATATATTTCCCTAAGAAATATCCGATGTCTTACTTCTGGATATTTCCTCAAAACAATGGAGAAGCCAATGTAGGATATGGCATGACCAGCAAAGTAGCTGCAGATCACTCATTTAATATCAAAGACATTTTTAATTCTTTAATACAAACAGATCCTTGTCTGGCAGATCGCTTTAGCAATGCTACTCCATTAGAAACGATAAAAGGATGGGGTATTCCGTTTGCTTCTTTAAACAGACATGCGTCAGGTGATGGATGGCTATTGGTTGGCGATGCTGCTTCGATGGTCATCCCTACAACAGGCGAAGGTATTGGCACAGGAATGATGACGGGTTATATTGCTGCACACTTTATAGAGAGAGCAGTAAAAGAAAACAGATACGACAATGGTATGTTTACCAACTATACCCGTGAAATACAAAGAAGGGTTACTGATGATGTAAAGACTTATAAAAGATTGATGGCTATTTCGCCAAATGCAATGAGTTTCATGATGAACAATGTTGTAAACAATAAACTGTTCAGAATGTACTTTGAAAGTAGCCTTAAGAAGTGGGTAAATACAGCCTATCATAAAAAAGTGGAGGTTAGTTTATAATGCTTAAATCACTGCTGACTTTCATAATATTCTTTACCAGTATTGCTGTTGTTTTTGCACAATATAAAACGGAAAAAGTATGGGGTGCAAAATTTCATTACGGTAGCATATTTGCACATTCCGATTTTGTACAAAATACAAAAGGGGCAAACCCACATGGATTCGAAATTGAGTTCGCCAGTCAAAGTACAGACAGTTCCCTAAAATCAAAATATGGCAGCTATCTAAGAACCGGCTGGAGCCTTTCTTACTTTGATTTTAATACCCCGATTTTAGGTAATACAGTAAACCTTGGGTACTATATACAGCCCCAGTTTATTATCAATAATCATTGGCAATGGTATTATAAAGCAGGCATAGGACTTGGCTATTTATCTTCCCCTTTTGACTCTGTCAGTCATCCTGAAAACCAGACATACAGTTTGCATATCAATGCTTTTTTACAATTTTCTGCAGGCATAAATTATCATATCAACAAACAATATAGCATTACTGCCGCTGCAAACTTTCTGCACAATTCCAATGGCTGTATTAATAGCCCTAACAGAGGGGTAAATTATCCTGGAATATCAGTTGGTATTGAATACCAGCCCAATGGTAATAACTGGAAAAACTATAATCCTGGAAGAAGTTCTGCAAGACACTGGTACAAGAATCCACTACATGGCGAGGTAGCCACATTTGTGGGAATAAAGCATATTCAGAATACCTTTTATGGAGAAAAGAATACTATTAATTACGGTGTGAAAGCCAAGGTATTTAAAGAATATAATAGCTTTAATACCTTTAGTGTTGGTGCAGCAGTTTGCTACGACAATGAGCTAAAGGCAATGAATACCTATAACAATTATAGCTATTCAAATTATTTGGTCGCTGTAATGATAGGACATGAATTTGTATTTCCTCACTGGATATTCTCTCAGGAAATAGGCTATTATATATATAAAGATGTAAACGATGTAGAACAGAGATTTGCGCATGTATATCCTTTCCTTCACCATTGGCAGTTCTCTTACAAAATAGATAATCACTGGCTGATTGGCACTGGTTTAAAAGCGCATTTACAATTTGCAGATTTCGTCGATTTGCATATGGGATATAGATGGTAATGTAGATACTTAATTATTTTTATAGAAAAAGAATTTTCGCCAACTAAATTTGCAGCATGAAAGTATTGATGGTTTGTCTTGGCAATATTTGCAGAAGTCCTTTAGCGGAAGGTATTTTGCAACAGAAAGCCAATAATGCTGGCCTCCAGTGGACAGTAGAAAGTGCGGGTACAGCGGGATATCATATTGGCGAAGCGCCGCATCACCTATCGCAGAAAGTTGCTAAAATGAATGGCATAGATATATCAAAACAAAAAGGAAGAAAATTTTCTAAAGAGGACATTCTTCATTATGATAAAATCTTTGTAATGGATAACAGTAATTATAATGATGTAAAGCATATTTGTGGAAATAACTGGAAGGCAGATAAAGTGGATTTATTATTGAATGAATTATATCCAGGAGAAGACAAAGATGTTCCTGATCCTTGGTATGGTGGTGAAGATGGATTTCATGTAGTTTTTGAAATGATAGACAGAGCATGCGAAAATATAGTTCATCGTGAGTATCGTGAGTCGTGAGAAAATACATCGTGAGTAATACAACCATAATAAACTTTATATAAAACGAGGCCGTATTTATTGATGTATATTCGCAAGTATTGAATACTTAGGTTGCTGTGAAGTAAGCTATTATTTATAGTAATAACGCACGAAATGTATAACTATGTTCCTTAAGCTTGCTCATACCAAATTAGATATATTCTTTGTAACCAAACAATTAGTGATATCTTGTTATAATAAATCAAAACTGCTTCCAATAGATGAAAAGTTCAACATGATTCAACAGTTAAGAAGAGCTGCTTTATCAGTTCATCTTAATATTGCAGAAGGTTGTTCCAGAAAATCGGAAATAGAAAGAAGACGGTTTTTTGAAATATCAAGAGGCTCACTAATAGAAGTAGATACTATTTTTGACATATCAATTGAATTAAATTATTACAAAAAAGAAGAGTTAGAAGAAACGGGAATTTTAATAGTCAGGGTTGTTCAAATGTTGAATAAAATGATTAAATATTAGTTGTTCAATATTGTTCATTCACGACTCACGATGTATTCTCACGACTCACGATAAAATTATGGCTAAAGTAAACGTAAGCATCCCTCAGGGTACAAGAGATTTTAATGCGGAAACAGTTCGTAAGCGTAATTATATATTTAATACTATTCGTAAAGTATTTGAGATTTACGGATTTCAACCATTGGAAACTCCTTCGATGGAGAATCTGGAAACCTTAATGGGCAAATACGGAGAAGAAGGGGATAAACTAATCTTTAAGATTTTAAACAATGGATTAGATAATCCCGACAAGCATCTTCAGGCTAAAGCTGAGTTTGAAAAAGTGCTGGAAGGAAAGAATAATAAGAGCATTACCGAGCGTGCCCTGCGTTATGATCTTACAATCCCATTTGCCCGTTACGTAGCCATGAATCATGGTCAACTAACCTTCCCTTTCAAACGATATCAGATTCAGCCTGTATGGCGTGCAGATAGACCTCAGAAAGGCCGCTACAGAGAATTCTATCAGTGCGATGCAGATGTAGTTGGTAGCAATAGTTTACTGAATGAAGTAGAGTTGACCAACATCTATGCAACTGTTTTTAAAAAGCTGGGTATTGATGTTGAAATAAGAATCAATAGCAGAAAAATACTTGCTGCGTTGGCAGAAGTTTGTGGTGGTGCCGATAAGATGATTGACATTACAATTGCCATCGATAAATTAGACAAAATTGGTCTTGAAAAAGTGAAGGATGAACTAACAGCAAGGGGATTAAATGCTGAACAGATTCTTACTATCGAAAAGTATCTTTCTATTACCGGATCCAATGAAGATAAATTAACTGCAATAAGCAGTTTATTCAGTAATAGCGAACTTGGCAATAAAGGTATTGATGAGATTAAACATGTCCTGGATAATGCTAAAAGCTTAACGCAGAACGCAGAACGTACAATACAGAATTCAAATTCAGATGATCACGATGTATTGCTCACTACTGACGTCTCACGTATTCACGACTCACATCTTGTAATCGACTTTACTTTAGCTCGCGGTTTAAATTACTATACAGGCATCATCTTCGAAATAAAAGCAATTGGTGTGCAGATGGGCAGCATAGGTGGTGGTGGCAGGTATGATGATCTTACCGGACTATTTGGTGTTCCTAATATACCTGGCGTTGGTATTAGTTTTGGAGTAGATAGAATCTATGATGTAATGGAAGAACTGAAACTGTTTCCCGAAGCGGTGCAATCGGGCACTAAAGTACTTTTCTTTAATCTTGGCAAAGCAGAAAGTAAGATTGCTTTTGACTTGATGCAACTACTCAGAGAAAAGGAAATTGCCTGTGAAATGTATCACGAAACAACTAAGTTTGACAAGCAGTTTAAGTATGCAGAAAAAAAGAATATTCCATACATCATCATTATCGGAAGTAAAGAACTGGAAGAAAATAATTGTGTAATAAAACACTTAACTACCAGCACACAACAAACAATAGCGATGAATGAAATTACCAATTATATTTTTGAATAACTGATAGCTTATCAATCTAAAGCGGTTGGTAGTTTAACCATCACAACAAGATAATTTATGATGCTAAAAAAGCTTCTTTTATATAGTTGTATTGTAATACTTGTTGCTTGTAGCAGTAAGCAAAAACCTGACCCTTCAAAGTATATCCCCAAAGAAACGGCTTTAGTTTTATTGATTAATACGCCATTGCTGATTGATAAAATAAAGACCAATGCATTTATACAACTGGACAGTGTATTGAAAGATATGCTGACCAAAAAAGATAACGATGATTTTCAAAAACAGATTGAAACACTAAATGAATCAATTGATTTAAAAGAGAAGATTTATTTATTTGCAACCCCCAAATTTATGGGCGGAAAATATGGTATCTCGGTCAATGTTATTGCCTATTTAAAAGATGCCGAAAAGCTGGAATCTACCCTTAAAGAAAACAAAACCTGGAAAAGTATTTCCATTACTAAAACGGAGCATTTTACTTACGCCCTTATTGAAAATAAATTTGAATTATCCTGGAATAAAGATGTTGTTATGCTTTCTATCAATCCAGAAAAGGATAGCAAACAATATGATTTCAAAACACATACTACTCAATTTGTTCCTGCCGATACTGCCACTCTTATTAAGCAGGTAACAAAGTATTACAACCTTACAGAAAACGAATCTGTTGCTGGCATAAAACAATTTAAAGAACTGCAAAAAGAGCCTGCTGATTTATACACTTTCAGCAACGCTGCTTTCCTAACCAACTTTACCGGTCAGTTAACTATCCAACCCGTAAGGCTCGATAGTTTTATCAGTAATAATTACTATGCGGCTACCTTCCATTTCGAGAAAGGAAAAGTAAGAATGAATGGTGCTATTTATTTGAATGACGCATTAAAGAACCTAACCAGAAAATATAGAAGTACAGTAGTTAATACTGCAATACTGAATAATTATCCTTCTACCGATGTCAATAGTTTTATCCTGTCATCTTTCAATCCTGCTATTATAGAAGGACTTATAAATGATTTGGATGTAGCCGTATTTACCGATGTGTTTTTAAAACGGGCTGGTATTAATAATCAAGATATAACGCAGAGCTTAAAAGGAGACTTGAGCATTATTTTTTCCGATTTCTCAACCAGCAAAACCAGCACCAATAGCAACTGCATGATAGAAGCTTCTATTGGCAATAAAAACAGTACCGACAAACTTATGGGATTAATTTCCAATGTAGGATTCCTTCATAAAAAGGGCAATGATTATACAGTAGATGCCGAACTTCCTATAGGAGCTAATATTCATATAGATAACAATAGGCTGCTCTTTTATTCCAATCCTTTGTTGTACAATAAATATTTGCTGGGAAATAATAATAACAATATTCCTGATGATATTAAACAAGCAACAAAAGGAAAATCTTCTGCAGGATACATTCATATTGATAGTTATTTAAATGGGGTAGATGACCTTTTATTAAATGAAATATCTGGCTCAGCCAAAGAAGTAAAATCATTATTAAAAAGTACCTTGCAGGATGCTTTTGTAACCAGCGATACTTTAAATAATGGCGAAATAAAAGTACATGGAGAATTAAGACTAAAAGATACTATTCAGAATAGCCTTATTCAACTGCATAATATGACCATGCATATTACCGAAAAGGTTTCTAAAGCAAGAAAAGAGTACGATAAAACACTCCTCCATTCAGAGTTTCCTTCACACTAATAACCTTACCACAAAATGATTCAATTAAATACTATTGTCCCATTGCCATTGAAGGATAAGTTATTACAAAGACCCTCTGATATATGGAATAAGAATTTATCTTTTAATGAAGGCGAATGGATAAAAATTAAAGCTCCCAGCGGTACAGGAAAAACTACTTTTATTCATAGCTTATATGCCCTCAGAACAGATTATGATGGAGCAATATTATGGAACAATAAAAACCTCAAAAGCTATAGTACTACAGATCTTGCCACTTTGCGTCAGCAGGAAGTAAGTATTGTATTTCAGGACCTTAGATTGTTTCCTCAGTTAACTGCTAAAGAAAACATACAAATCAACAGCGTTTTACAAGAACCTTATTGTAAAGAAGAGGTGATAGATAACATGGCAGAGCAACTAGGCATTACACATATACTGCTGCAGAAAGCAGGCATTTGTAGTTATGGCGAGCAGCAGCGTATAGCCATTATCCGCGCATTGGTACAACCCTTTAAGTGGTTGCTGATGGACGAACCATTTAGTCATCTTGACGAAGCTAATACACAAAAGGCAACCCAACTAATTGCATCGGAATGTGCTAAGAGAAATGCGGGAATTATATTAACCGATTTAGAAGATGAATCACACTTTGAGTATAGTAGAAAGTTGAACTTATAAATCAATAATATACTTAATGATTCACACTCAATAATAGACTTACTACATAAAAAAGCACCGCCCTAGAAAAGGCAGTGCGATAGATAACTAGAAAGGGTTCCACTTCCTAATATAATTTATACTACGGTATATTTTTCCAGTTCTATATGGGCTACAAATACTTGTCCATCAATAATATTAAACGATATATTTCTTTCCAGATAGCCATCCAGTGTAACTAATGCAGTATAGCTAAATGCAGGGATTTTGGCACCTCCGAATTTGCCATTACTATCCGAAAAAATCATGGGTAAATTATTACCCAGATTAATCATTACACCCTCTAGCACTTTACCAGTTCCCAGTTCAGTGGCTGTGCCAATAAAATTGAAGGAAGTGGAAGGCTCATCCGATGCAGGCAACAAATACATCCTGAAGCGGGTGTAATCATCTTTAAAAACAATCTTAGCAGCTTGGGCTACCTTTTGTCGGATTTCCCAAATTACATTCAGCTCTCCCACCCTGCTTTTGGTAGCTAACGATCTTCCCCCCATCTTCTGATGTTGCTTTGCAAGTCCGGCATTTAAGGCATCGCGAACAGTAAGGATGTTAGCAATATTAAGTAGGGTATAATTCACTCCAACTAATTCCGTTTTATACTCCATTGCAACGGCATGAAAATTGGTCATGAAGCGAGGCATTTTATCATGATTTTTACGAGCATCTTCGTAATCATGGTACCCAAAAATCTGTTGTACCGTAGGATTATCAGGAAATGCCTTCTGAATAAAAAACTTAGCTCCCTGAAAACATTCTCTACAGTCTTCCATCTCATGTTCTACATCCTCTGTTGCCAGTTTCATGTTTGCTGC
>CANFLJ010000005.1 GCA_947447815.1 Chitinophagaceae bacterium
CAACCTTTAACTGTATTTGAAATAATAATCGGTGTAATTACATTTACAATGATGTTAGTGATATTGTAGATACTATCACAACCCTGATAACTTTTTACCGTATCCCTCAGGATAGTAAACCCTGTGTAAGTTTTACCATTATAAACTACGCTATTGCAACCACTTAATGAGGTAACATTAGTTGATGCGACTACTTTTGTAACAGTAATATTAGCTATACTATAAATACTATCGCAACCCTGATAACTCTTTATTGTATCCCTTAGCATTGTAGATGTAGCATACGTATTCCCTTTGTAAATAACTGCATTACAGCCATTGAGATTAATTGTGTTTGTAGCAGCTATTATTTTATTGACAGTGATGCTGGCAATATTATATATACTATCACATCCTTGATAACTCTTTATTGTATCTCTTAAAATAGTTGATATAAAATACGTATTTCCCTTGTATACAACCGCATTGCAGCCAAATACATTTATGTTGTTGGTAGTAGTAGTTATTTTATTAATGTTCAACGTTGCTATATTGTAAATACTATCACAACCAAGATAACTTTTTATGGTGTCCCTCAATACCGTTGAAGCAATATATACATTGCCTTTGTAGGTAACAGCATTACAACCAGTAACTACAAAAGTGTTGCTTACCGGAGTAATTTTATTGACCTTAATAATGACAATATTATATATACTATCACATCCCTGATAACTTTTTATAGTGTCTCTTAATACAGTAGATGCAGTATAAGTAATAGTGTTGTAAATAATATCTTTACAATCGATCAGTGTTGTACTATTGGTAATTACTGCAAGCTTATTAATCGTAATAGTTGCCACATTATATATGCTATCGCAGCCCAGATAACTCTTCACCGTATCTCTTACTATCGTAGAAGAATTGTAAACAGTTCCTTTATACGTTACACTTAAGCACCCATTCAGAATAATATTATTAGTAACAGGAGTAATGGTATTTACGTTGATAATTGCAATATTATATACACTATCGCAGCCCTGATAACTTTTAATGGTGTCTCTTAGTGTTGTTGAATTAGTGTATGTAATGCCCTTGTATACTATACTATTACAACCAGTTAAATTGACACTATTTGTTGTAGTAGTTATTTTATTGACTGTAATATTTGCTATGTTATATATACTGTCGCAGCCTTGATAGCTTTTTACAGTATCTCTCAGAACAACAGAGGTATTATATGTATTTCCTTTATAGACAACAGCATTACATCCACTCAAGTTTGTATTATTGGTAACAGGTACTATTTTGTTCACCGTTATATTGGCTATATTGTATACACTATCACAACCCTGATAACTTTTTATAGTATCTCTCAGTGTTATTGAATTTACATATGTATTACCCTTGTATACTACGCTATTGCAACCACTTAAGTTGCTGGTATTGGTAATAGCAACTATTTTATTGACCGTAATGTTTGATATATTATATATACTATCACAACCTTGAAAACTTTTAACAGTATCTCTCAGGATTATTGAATTAACATATGTATTACCCTTGTATACTACACTATTACAACCACTTAAGTTATTGTTGATAGTTGACGTTGTTATCTTATTTACATTGATAGACGTTAAATTGTAAATACTATCACAACCCAGATAGCTAAAAATAGTATCCCGAAGTATAGTTGAATTATTATACGTATTTCCTTTATAAGTAACAGTATTACAACCAGCAACTGTAACATTGTTATTTACCGGAGTGATTTTACGAACATTGATATTAGTAATGTTGTAAATACTATCACAACCTTGATAGCTTTTTATAGTGTCTCTTAAAACTGTAGAAGTAGTATAAGTAGTACCCTTGTATGTTATGTTTTTACAATCGGTTAAATTGTTGGAATTAGTAACAGGATTAATAGGTGTAACATTAATGTTTACTGTAAGATATACGCTATCGCAGCCTTGTATATTCTTGATGGTTTGGTTTAATACTGTAGAAGAATTATAGGTATTTCCATTATATACAGTTTGCCCATTACAGCCATTTACGGTAATAGATTTATTAACAGGTGTTGTGACTGTGACAGTAAAAGTGTCCGAAACAACTGCTGCTCCATCTGTAACCCTAAACCAGTATTTTGTAGTAACTGAAGGATGTACATTTATAGTAAGTGTAGTATCTCCTGTAGACCATAAACATCTGATATTTCTTTTCTCAAATTCTATTACATGTGGTGAGTTAAACGCATTATATTTATCATTCCATGATGTACTATCATACCATATCTGAACATAATTCTCAGCGCCTGGTCCACCTTGTTGATTATTCGGTTCTCCTTTCATCCATTTGGTAAAATTTACAGGTTCACCTGTTACGTTTGTCCAGCCGCCTGATTCCTCGGCATATAAAGGACTCAATGTATCCTGATATAATCCAAACCATATATAATCATTACTGTTATTAAGAGTATTAGAAGTAGGTACTATACTTCGGATATAATTATTTTCCTGCAAACTATTTATGGTAGCTAAATGTCCCCCATTCTGCATTATTACTGCATTAGCATTTACGCTGGCGTTTGCATTTGTCCATGAACTGGTAGTTGTTGAATAAAAATAGGTATTTCCGTTACCTGCAGCGTTTACGAAAGGGCCATTATATCCTGTAATGTTAGCAGGGGTATAAGAAGAAATCATTCCTGTAGTATCAGCATGAAGCGTAATGGTAGCAGCACTACAAATAGTTGTATCATGGTTGAAAATTTTTTCTTTCAACATTGTTACATAGTGACTTTTTTCTCCTACACAACCAAATACGTCTGTCACCATCGATCTGTACCAGCCAAATTGTCGGTTTACATTATATGTTTGAGTTGTAGATTGAAAAATATTAGCAGTACCTGCGGACCAAGCGTAGGTTACGTAACCTGCTCCTGCATCCAGTGTATAGGAAGCCGGAGTACCTTTTACAACAATAGTATCGGAACCATAGTTGTATCCAGCGATAGGACATATTCTTTCATATAGATCAAATTTAAAAGAATTGCCTGCACTTTGACTTGGGTTAACAGCCCAGAAAGCTACAGTTGCCGTAGTACTGTTTAATGGAATCCAAAAATCATAGGTAGGCGGAAAGTAAGTATTGTATAAACTTTGAGTAGGGTAAGGTTGACAGACTCCATTCAGGGTCCATCTTCCATCACAATTACCAGATCCAGTGGAATTGGCGTTTTGTGAAAGCAGATAAGGTGTAACGCTAGAACCATTTGTATTAAACTCCCAGGCAGCATCTCGTTCCCATGCATTGTTATTGAAGGAAGGTCTGTATTGACCACTAACTTTCAATTTGTACGCTTTATTTGGATTTAGTCCTGTAAACGAATAAGACCAATTACTCCCCCAGGATGGAGAGTAGCTGGCAATTTGTGCTTTAGAACAGTTGATCATCATAAGGCACAACAAACAAACAAGCATTCGTTTTAAAGTCATATGGCTAACCTTCTTAGTCCACAACAGTTGATTAAGTATACTTATTTTTAAGACAATCGATAAAACAACTACTGAAACTGAATAAACAAATAATGGTACAAATATGTGTATTTTTTACACATTAAATTATTTTTTAGTTACTTTTTTTATTTTTAAACAGATTGAACGATGGCTATTTATTTTTTATCCCTGTCTTATGAAATTTGAATACACAGTAATTACAATAGTTACAGAAGGGAATCTAATACGATTGAAAGATTAGTAATTGGATAAAAATATTTCAATAAAAGTCAAATAATATGGTTAACTCAATAAACAGATAAGCCAATCTGAGCGATAAAACAATATTCATATTTTCATAAAGCAATATTCAGAGATTTAATTCGTTAGTATGTATTGACTGTTGCCTGAAGAGTAAACCCATTTTCAATTCACTTTTACAGGCCAGCGTTTATCTAATGAAAGGAAAGCTACTTTTACTTGTATTTATAATATGCGCTGTTGCATCGTATTCGCAGCGCTTTGAAATACCTTTTCCCAGTAAAAGCGATAAATTTTCCAAGAATTTTATTACGGCACTGAATAATGCACCAGATAAATTCCTGAATTTAAAAGGAAAACTTCTGGCACAGTTTGATTCAATTCATAAAAAATCAAAGGTTTACGAATGTAAAATAAACATACCTGGCGCCAATGCAGCAAGGTACATTGAAGATAGTACTTATTATCTAGAATTTTTCTTCGGAGAATACTCAAATTTAGATGAAGCCGTGGGTGCGATGAATAATCTTACCGCGAAACTAAGGTCTGCTCTAAATGGCCGAGCGTTATTGATCCAGAATAAAGAGGGCTGGGATAAAATTATCCGGGAGAATAAACTTGGTTATGTATACAATAATGGTTTCTTTCATTATAATATGGCCATCCAGTTAACAACCATTAATAACTCCAGTAATATACGTTTGGTTCTACAGATTTTTCATGGAAGACCTGTGTTTTATAATTGGATTACCCCAAATCTTCCTGTTGGTGGATTTAATTTCATCAATGCAGTAAAGAATACTTATACTTATTTTGCAGATGATGCCAGGGCAAAATGTCCTAATGATATACCTCCATATACTTGTAAAGGGAAATCAAAAAGCAATGACACCACCTTTGTTACCTACTTCAAAAAAGGATTTGATGGTATTCATAGTGCCGGAACTGAATATGACGTTACCTTTTTTAATTTACAAGCTGGATTAGGACACGATTATGTATACTGGAGTCTTCCCTGCAAAGCTCCTGCCATCAAACAATATGCATTTGTAAAATTTGAAGATGTAGATAAACCAAAGAGAAAGACTATACTACTTACAATGTATAATAATGCATTAATCTCTCCAACAGTAGACTACAAAAATGATTTAATCATTGAGCTTGCCTTTACTTATTAATTCTCAGTATAGTTATTCAATCAAAAGTAAATTAATCTTTCCTAAAATCAATACCTGCTTTTTCAGGAATCCTACCATCAATCATCTCAATTATTCTGTCAGCTCGTTTAGCAAAATCTGCATCATGTGTTACCGTAACTATTGTATTTCCTTTCTGTGATAATTGTTGAAATATATCAAATACAATCTCGGTATTTGCACTATCCAGATTACCTGTAGGCTCATCGGCCATGATGATCAATGGTTCATTTATTAATGCCCTAGCTATTGCAACTCTTTGTTGTTGTCCACCCGAAAGCTTTGAGGACAGTTTTGCAGCATAGGTATCCATGCCCATTAAAGCCAGTTTTTCCATGGCCATTTCTTGAATCTGACTTCGAGGATATCTTTTTAATTTAAGAGCAGGCATCATTACATTTTCCAGCACGGTAAATTCGGGTAGTAAAAAATGAAACTGAAAAACGAACCCTATGTATTCATTTCTAAACTTTGCCAGATCATTCTGACTCAATCCTGTAACTACCGTATTATTGATGGTAATAGTACCTTGATAATCTGTATCCAGTGTACTTAGCAGATAAAGTAGTGTAGACTTACCACTTCCCGACTTACCTATCAGCGATACAAATTCACCATGTTGAATACTAAAAGAAATATCTTTCAATACATGGAAGTCTTCTGGTTCATAAAAATGCTTATTTACTTTATCTACCCTCAGTATTTCTTTCATAAATTTAGTTTACCTGACCATTATCAGTACAAAGTAAATTGAATATTAATCACAAAAGCATCTATGCTTAAATTGTACTTATAAAAAACAGAAATCAATCAAATTTACAAATCAGCCATAAATTTGTGTCGGTTTAAATAAAATACCATTACAAAATCTATATAATAACATGGAAGAAATTGAAATCCCTACCGAACATTTACACGAAGCAATTCATGAAAAGGCATCAGAAGAATCTCATGGCGCGCATGGTCATGAAAAAGGATGGTCAATGTATGTTGCCATCTCTACAGCATTGATTGCAGTATTTGCAGCCATTACGGGTTTGATGGCAGGGCATTTTTCTAATGAAGCATTGATTAATCAGATAAAAGCATCAGACCAATGGGCTTACTATCAGGCAAAAGGCATAAAAGGGGAAATAAAAACGCTGGAAGTAATGAGTGGAAAGGCAGAACCATCTGCAGTAGAAAAATATAAAAAGGAACAAGAAGTAATAAAGCAACAAGCTGAGAAATATGAAGAAGAATCGCATGCACATCTCGAAAAACATGTAGTACTGGCAAGGTCGGTAACCTTGTTCCAGATTGCCATCGCAATTTCTGCAATAGCAATACTTACTAAAAGAAAAACTTTATGGTATATGAGCTTAGCCATTGCATTAGCAGGGATTTATTTCTTTGTAAGTATTCTGTTCTTTTAACCCCCTCTTAAATTTACATACATGAATAGCCAAAAATCAATCGTGAAATTATTATGTACCCTGTTGATTATATTAACTGTATTTTGTAATCAATCTTTAAAAGCACAATCCAACAGATTTAGTTTTAATTTTTACAGTAATAATAAAGGGGACAGTTTGCCATACAGACTACTAAGTCCTGACTACGACACATCGCACCGTTTTCCATTAATTGTATTTCTTCATGGTTCGGGCGAAAGAGGAAAAGATAATGAAGCGCAATTGAAGTGGGGTGTTATGAACTTTGCAAGCGATCAGATGATGATAGCGCATCCTGCTTATGTACTAGCTCCTCAATGTCCTGAAAAACAAAGCTGGAGCAACTTTGAAGAGCATAAAAATAATATTAATTGTGTACTTAAAAAAAGTCCCTCTATTCCGATGGATTTATTGATACACCTGATCCATCAGCTCTGTAAAACAGAAAGAATTGATACCAACAGAATATATATTACTGGTGTATCAATGGGGGGATTTGGCACTTTTGATGCTATTACTAGACATCCATATCTTTTTGCTGCAGCAGTACCTGTATGTGGTGCAGGCGATACTACAAAAGCACCTCTTATTGCCCATATTCCAATGTGGATATATCATGGTGCAGAAGATCCTGCTGTAAGTCCGGCTTATTCTTATAATATGAATGCAGCATTGGTAAAAGTAGGTGCACATCCTGGCTTAACTATTTATCCATCCATTGGTCACTTTTCCTGGCTTGGCGCTTATATAGATCCATTAATGATAGAATGGCTTTTTCAACAACATAAATAATAAAATTTAAACTAGTTAATAACTATGCACGAACATAAAGAAGAACACTTATCCAGTTCCGAATTTATTACTGATATTGTAATAGGCATGTCCGATGGATTGACAGTTCCATTTGCCCTTGCTGCTGGATTGAGTGGCGCAGTTCATAACAACTCTGTCATCATCACTGCTGGCATAGCAGAAATTGTAGCAGGCAGTATAGCTATGGGGCTTGGAGGTTATCTTGCTGGCAAGACCGAGCAGGAACATTATCATTCTGAACTAAAAAGAGAGTACAATGAAGTAGAAAATCTACCTGAAAAAGAAAAGCAGGAAGTAAGAGATGTTTTTGCTGAGTATGGGTTAAGCAAACATACTCAGGATATCATTGCAGAGGAAATGGCGAAGGATAAAGATAAGTGGGTAGACTTTATGATGAAATACGAATTAGGACTAGAAAAACCAGATGCTAACAGGGCCAGAAACAGTGCAGGCACCATTGGCATATCTTATATCATTGGTGGATTTATTCCTTTGTCGGCATACTTTCTTACACATAATCCTTATCAAGGGCTTATTGGATCTTCAACACTCACCGTAATCTGTTTATTTATCTTTGGATACTTTAAAAGCAAGGTTACCGGACAGCCTCCTATCAAGGGAGCTTTGAAGGTGACCCTTATTGGTATAGCCGCGGCATCTGCAGCATTTATTATTGCCAGAAGCTTTAATTAAAGCAACAAGAATAAAATTAGATCAAATACATACAACCTACAATTTTATAAAGACAATTTACTAATGAATATCAAGAATTTCGAGTTTAAAGCCAGGGTAGCAGAACCTAGTTTCTATGAGCAAAAACTACTTACATTGAATCCTAAATTTAAAGGAGAAGACCATCAGATAGATACTTATTTCAATGTTGCTAATGGCAGACTGAAATTAAGAGAAGGCAACATAGAAAATGCATTAATAAACTATAACAGGGAGAATACTGCAGATGCAAAACTATCTTCTGTTATTCTGTACCAGCATATACCCGATAAGGCACTTAAGGATATTCTGACATTACAACTTGGTATAAAAATTATAGTAGATAAAAGAAGAAAAATATACTTCATCGATAATGTAAAATTTCATTTTGACACCATTGTAGCATTAGGTACATTTATAGAAGTAGAAGCTATTGATGATAAGGAAGCCTATACAGTGGCAGAACTAAAAGAACAATGTGATAAATATTTTGCATTTTTTGAACTGGAAAAGGCTGATCTAATTGATAAATCGTATAGTGATTTGATGGAGGAAATATAATACAACTATTTTCGGTTTAAAATTATAGGCAAAATTAATGCTGACAATATTATTCAAATATTATGAAGTAGTTTTTACAATTCATTTAGCTTTTATTGATTCTCCTTCTGATAAGTAGTAAGAACTCTAATGGCAGTAGTTGGGATTACCTTTAAGAGATACAATTGCCTTCCCTTGATATTATGGCATTGGTGAAACAAAACAAATTAAAGTATGACAGAAAAAGTAATCGGTATTATGGGGGCTATGCCCGAAGAAATAGGAACTATTACAGCTCTTCTGACGGATATACAAACTTTTGAATTTGGCAAAAGAACTTACTATACTGGCACTATCAATGGGATAAAAACAGTACTGGTTTTTTCCCGATGGGGTAAGGTTGCCGCTGCTACTACTGTTACTACGCTTATTCATGAATTTAATATAACAGAACTAATCTTTACAGGTGTGGCTGGTGCTATAAGTCCTACTTTAAAGATTGGCGACATCGTTATCGCCGGCAGACTGATACAACACGATATGGATGCCAGACCACTCATGCAACAGTTCGAAATACCTTTACTGGGTATAACTTATTTTGACTGCAATAAAACAGAGGTTGAAGTTGCAGAAAAGATCGTTACAGAACTTACTACCCATAAACATCTGGAAGCATTGATAGATAAAGCTGAACTGGTTAAATTTGGAATCGTTGATCCGCAAGTTCTGGTGGGAGATGTAGCCAGTGGAGACAAATTCTTTTCCGATAACATTCATAAAGAAGGATTATTAGCAGAGCTTCCTTCCATACTTTGTGTGGAGATGGAAGGTGCTTCAGTGGCACAGGTATGTTACGAGTATAGTATTCCCTATACCATCATCAGAACGATCTCTGATACTGCAGATGATAAGGCAGCAAATGACTTTCCTTCCTTCATCAAAAACATTTCCAGCAAATATTCTCAGGAGATCATAAAACTATACTTCAATCAGTTTTAAATATCTTCAAATATCTATCTTATTCTATAGTACTAATTTTTAAGAAATTTGTTCAACTTTCATAATTTACCCTAAATTTGTTTGAGCTAAAACCCCATTTATTCACTTAACCATTTACTAAAAACAGTATGAAAACTTTTACCTTATTATTATCTGGCTTCTTGTTGTTTAGCGCTACTCAAACTTATAGTCAGAGTGTGGAAATTCCGAAGAGCTATACATTAAAGACAAAAGAAGATTATGTTCCTTACGAAAAAACAGTAATTGAAATTGCTAAGTGGCTGGTAAAAACACCTTTAGATGAGCAGTTGGCTAAAAGAGTAGAAGCATCCAAATTTATTATGGATTGGGTAAACGGCAGCCCTACTGTCAATGTAGAACTGAATGAAGCCATCATGGACTTTAATAAGAAAAATGATGGAATGTTGATTATCTATATGGCCAGTAGTGCAAAATATGTGCTGGAAAATAACTACTCAAAAGATATGCGTGCAAAACACCGTGCAGCACTGAGGGATATGATTGCAGTATACAAGAATAGTACTGGCATCAAGAAAGATAAGAAGATGGAAAAACTAATTAAGATGGAGGAAGCTGGCAAGCTGGATGAATGGCTGACTGAAAACCTGAAAATAAGTAAATAACAACTTTTTATAAATAAGCTATGTTTGTTCTACCAGTTACTATATTAATCTTACTGATTATAGGGTGGGTATCATTCTATTTTTCTAATAAAGCTTTAAAAGGTTTTAGGAAACATAATATGAAGTATTCGATGGCTGCAGCCGTAGCTATTTTCCTATTTAGTTTTTCGGTACTTACTTCTATCATTTGTGCACTGATCTTATCTCAGATTACGCTTGGGCGATGATAACTTTTTCTTTCTGATAAGCCATTCTGCAAATAGCAGATTCGGCACAAAGCCCATCCAGGCATCAATCATATAAAGTAGAGATGGATCGATAGTTAGGGTATGCGTAAATATGATTTTCCACATTCTAAGGGTAATAGCCGAACAGGTGAGCGCATAGCTTCTGATCATATAATTTTTATGATTTACTACATCTCCTTTACGGATGTAAACAACTGCTTTATATGTATACCAGAACCATAAGTAGTCCAGCATTATAAAAGCTAACTTCGATTGTATTTCGCCATTAGCATAAATAGCCATGATCATCCCTGCAGGAAAATTAATCAATAATATATCATACACATACAGTTTACCCACTAGTTTATGCAACTTCTTATAGACTTGTAAAACAGAATTTGAAAACTGTGTAAAGCCAGCACATAAAGAAAAAATACTGGAGAAAACGTGCACATAAAAAGCAATTCTCCAAACATCATTATTAATGTATCCTTGTTTCATCAATAAGAACCCTATATCATGCCTGAAACTTAAGTATTGTGCAATGGTCAGCAACATAGCAAAAGTGGCAGTACTTAGCAAAAAGTACAGCATAATTTCTTTGATAAGATTGATGATTAATTTTTTCAAGAAATAATTATTGTTATATCATTTTACAATAAGCAATATTAATAAAAACCTATTGCTAATGTACGTATATTTAAAAAGTATTCCATATTGTACTTCTCTTAAATAATTCATCCATAAATAAACTAAAACGCCTTAATACTTTAAAGCAACTCCACTTCCTGCTATTAAAAAAATCCTATTATCTGAAAAAAATAATTCAAATTTGTTCTGTCCACACTTTAAAAGAATCAAAATGAATGTATTTTTCAAACTACTTTCTGAGCACCAAATTATCGATCAGGAAGAACAAGAGCGTATAAAACAGACGCTTATTAATCAACCTGTTGTTCTACATTTCGAACTATTAAGTTGCTTGTATATTGGTATACTAATGTTTGTTGGAGGACTATCCATGCTGGTATACAAAAACATTGATCATATCGGGCACCTAGCTATTATACTGGCATTAATGCTCTCTTGTGTAGTTGCATATATTTATTCAATACGAAATGTAATGCCTTATAGCAACAACCAAGTTCAGCAGAAAAATATCTTCTTCGATTATGTAGTGTTGCTTGCATGCCTCTTGTTGCCCGTTGTACTCACTTATTTACAAGTACAATATCATATTGTAGGCTATCATGTAAGTCTTATTTCTTTGATCAGCAGTTTAGCTTTATTTTTTTGTGCTTACTATTTCGATCATATTGGGGTATTAGGATTAGCAATTACAGCACTTGCAAGCTGGTTTGGATTAAGTATTACCCCTTTACAACTATTACAAAACTTTAATTATGACAGCAATCAACTGACCCTTGTGGCCATATTCTTCGGTTTACTATTATATGGATTGAATGTACTTACAATTCATAAAAACATTAAAAAACACTTCTCAGAAACCTATAAGAATATTGGCATTCATCTATTTTTTATAGCCGGTTGCTTTGCAATATGGGACTTCGGAAACTGGTCCTATCTTTTCATGATTATTCTGCTGCTCTTATCCTATGGACTGCTAAAAGAAGCTATGACTAATAGAAGTTTCTACTATTTTGCTGCAGCCCTTATTTACGGATATTTCTATGCAGTTTCCTTAATTATCAAACTCTCTCTATTAGCAAATTTCAACGAATTTGTTATACTGGTACTTAGCCTAATCATACCTGTCATTGCAGGCTCTTTCATCTATTTACTTATTAAGTATTATAAACTCTATAAATAACCACCTATGGCTTATATTAAACAAGATATCATTAATTATACCATGCAGGACACTGCCAAAGAGCTGATGGAGAAAAAAGCAATCAACAAGGATCAGTACAATAACATTGTTACTTCCTTTTCGCATGATCTTTATTGTCCAACACTATTCCTGAGGTTTGTGGCAGGCATCATTACTACCGTAGGATGCCTGTTTGCCAGTGGTTTTGTTGGCTTGCTTTTTGCTTTTACAAACTTCCGATTCATGGCATTTGTCTGCGGAGTACTTTCTATAATCACGTTAGAATTGATGATTAAACACAATAAAATATTCAATGCTGGTACCGATAATGTTTTGCAGTTGATAGCGGTAGGATGTTTCTCTACCTTTTTCATATTGGATATACTTAGTGCAAATAATGCATTCACTTATGCTTTATTAATGCTGTTTTGTGCAGCATGTAGTTATCGATATGTAGATGCATTTATGGCCTTGTTAGCCAATTTATCTGCAGTAATGTTTGTGGTGTTAGCTTGTTTTGCCAGTGGTAGCAATGGAAAATTAATAGCTCCTTTTGTTATCTTCCTTTTTGCAGCAGCAGAATATTATACCCTAAAAAACATACTGGCAAAAGAAACTATTTTCATTTACAAAAAAACATTAAAATCCTTATCTACCTTTAGCCTTATACTAATGTACGCTTCCTTAAACTATTATGTAGTTTGTGAATTAAACAACTCCATTAATAACACAAACAATACCAGCATTCCTATGGGATGGATATTCTGGATTACTACATTTACTATCCCAGTAATCTATATAGTCAGAAGTATTATAATGAAAAATAAGTCTTTGTTGTTAACAGGCATTTTTTGTCTGGTAACCAGCATTGCATCTTTCCGGTATTATCATTCTATAATGCCTCCCGAATGGGCTTTATTTATTACAGGTATACTATTAATTGCTGTTGGATACTCGCTCATACAGTTATTGGAGCAAACAAGAAATGGATTTACAAGTCAGAATATTTTTCAGCAAACCAACAAGAATACTTTACTCGAATCTATGATTGCAGCACAAGCAACCGCTTCCGCAAATCAATCAATAAATAAAGCAAATAGTGGCGTACACTTTGGAGGAGGAAGTAGTGGTGGTGGTGGTGCCACTGATAGTTTTTAAATGACCCCTTTTTTATGTTCAATGCTTTATTAATAATTTCTTTTATTTGTTTAGTAAAATATTATCAGCATGATCATTAGAACCATTATTTATTGTTTAATAGCAGTGTATCTCACGCTCCTGATTTCCTGCTCTAAATCACTGGAATACATAGGCCCGGTTGGTCCTCCTGTTTATGGCCAAAATGGTTCCTTTCCCAATAAAACAGGCAATATATGGGTATTCGATGTAATTGATTCAGTCTCTAATGGCACCATTAATCAACGATATACAGTGACGGTAAAAATTGTAGCTTCCATAAAATCTATTTTAGGTGATACGGTACAATGCTGGCAATACGCTTATCCTACATATAATGATACCAACTATGTAATATCCAGTAAAGACAGTGTATCAATTTTTCCGAATAGAGTAGGCATTAATGATACTTTTCTAATTCATAGAGCGTCCTTGAAACTGTACCAGCCTTTTGCTACATGGATGAATAATAAAAGCAGCTTGATTTATCCGTGGATTACACTCCGAAACGACACAACCATCAGTACGCCCTATCAAGGTAATGTATATACCTACAATGTATGGTATTATCAACCCAGCAATTATGCACCTACATTTTACAATTACTGGTACAAGGATTCAGTAGGATTGATAAAGAAACAATTGTCCACCTTAAATGTAGTCGACAACTTCATTTACTATACCATCTGGAACTTAAAGAGCTATACTTTAAATTAATACAATTATTTATCTATTGATTTCATATTAATAGGCTTCAAACCATTCAAACTTATCGGCAACAATATTACTAGTTTCCTTTTTCAAATATTCCAAATAAGAACTTGCTACTGGTGATAGTTTCTTTTCTTTCAACCATACTAAATTCCACGTAGATGTTAAAGGAAATCCCTTTACAGGAACTATCTGCAGTTCTCCATTTTGCAATTCATTCTTTAACCCAATCAATGGCATAATTGAACAACCAAGGCCTGCTATTACGGCTTGCTTCACTGCTTCGTTGGAAGTTAATTCCATTTTCTTTCTGATGGATATCGATTGTTCGTTTAAATACTTTTCCATTACAAACCTCGTACCCGATCCTTCTTCTCTATAGATTAATGGTAATGTTTCTAGTATAGATTTATCCTGATATTTTTTCTTTTTAAAACCCTGGTCTTTATTGGCTATCAAGTATAATTTATTTTGCATTAACTCTAATCTATCTATAGATAAATTATCGGGCAATACAGATACTAAAGCGAAATCTACTTCATTTTTTTGTAGACTCTCTATTACTTTACTTTTATTGGTAACGTCCAGACTTAAATCCACGCCGGAATTGGTCTTTAAAAAATCAGCCAGAAAAAAAGGCATCACATATTTACCAGTGGACACTACCGATATAGTGAGTCTTCCAGTAAGTTGCCCTTTAAAAGATTGTGTTTTATAATTTATTTTATAAACTTCATTTAAAATGTTTTCAGCAGCAAGCGCCACTTCTTTTCCAAAAGCTGTTACATACAATTTTCTGCCAACTATTTCAGTGAGTGGAATATCAAATTGTTGTTGAAAGTTTCTCAATTGTATAGATACAGCAGGTTGCGACAAAAACAATTCCTCGGCAGCTTTGGTAATACTTTTTGTCTGGTATATTTTTAGAAATATGTTTAGCTGATTCAAAGTATAGTTCATAAAATATATTTATGTCAAAGATAATAAGTATAAATATATTATAATATATAAAAGATACATTTTTGCCCGATTAAAAATGCTGCAATATATGAGTATTAAGCACAAATTACCCCTGATAAAAGGATTGTATACCAATAAGGAAGCAAAAGAAGTATTACTGTTAATGGTAGGCGATAAATTAGCCTTTCATAGAAAAGAAATATTCTCTATAAAAGAAAGAAATAATGGAGATGTATTAAAACATGAAAAAAGAATTACCGAATTAAAGGAAGTACAGGATGCTATTAAGCATATCATTAAAGAAGCAGAAGATAATGGGTTGCAATTAAAGATTGATTGTACTATATCCATCAAACTACTGGCACAATGATTCTGTTTCTAACTATAACTATAACCCATAATCGTTTAATTCCTCATAATCACAACATACAATTTTAAACAGTTAAAACAGATAGCTATACAACATAATACATAAATATTATTTATGCACTACATATAAAGTATAAATAATATTATATGATTAACACAACCCACTTTTGCACCGTTAAACAAAAATAAATATATGAGATTAAAACTTTTGACTGTAGCTGTTATAGCAATTGCAGTACAATTATTAGGGGCTTGTAATTCCAGCTTCAGAAAAGGAAAGGAGAAAGAAACTACTTATTCTTTTTCGGCAACTTTTAGCCAAAGATGTGTAATGACAAAAGGAGCACAAGACTCCTTAAAACCAACACAGGTATTAACAGAATTGATGTCGGGCAACGAACGCTTTCAAAACAGTACTACAACAGAAAGAGATCATTCTACAAACATAAGAAAAGCGATAGATGCTGTGCAATATCCCAAAGCAATAGTATTAAGCTGTATTGATAGCAGGGTGCCAGTAGAAGATATTTTCGATCAGGGAATTGGCGATCTGTTTGTTGCAAGAGTAGCTGGGAACATAGCAAACACAGATTTGCTGGGCAGTATGGAATTTGCCTGTAAGGTGGCTGGTGCAAAGCTGATTATTGTAATAGGACACGAACATTGCGGTGCCGTTAAAGGAGCTGTTGACGATCTGCAGATTGGTAATATTACCGCTCTTCTGAATAATATAAAACCTGCCATTAAAATGAGTGAACAATACGCCGGTGTACATAATTCTAAAAATGAAGATTACCTGGAAACAGTTAATAAAAACAACGTACTAAACACGATCTCTGAAATAAGAACTAAAAGCGAAATTTTAAGAGACATGGAAAATAAAGGAGCTATAAAAATTGTTGGAGCTTACTACTCTATACTTACAGGCAAACTAACCCTAATAAATTAATCATTGCAGCTGCTAACTATTATATACACTATAAATAAAATACATTATGAACTTTAATTTACTATTCGAAAATTTAACCAACCCTGCATTATTATTCTTTGTGTTGGGTATTGTTTCTGTCTATTTAAAAAGCGATTTAGAAATCCCACCCAACTCTTCCAAATTCATTTCACTCTATTTATTATTTGCAATAGGGTTTAAGGGTGGACAAGAATTATCGCACGAGGCTTTTACCAGTGAAATAGGCTGGTCAATGCTGTTCGGAATATTTATTTCCTTATTCATTCCACTCTATACATTCTTTATACTAAAAAGAAAATTAAGTGTAGCCGATTCTGGTGCCATTGCAGCAGCATATGGCTCGGTAAGTGCGGTAACATTTGTAACGGCCGTATCCTATCTTGAATCGCATCAATTAACCCTTCATGGCCATATGGTAGCCATCATGGCATTAATGGAATCTCCAGCTATCATTATTGGTTTAGTGTTGATTTCATTATTTAATAAAGAAGAGAACAGTACAAAAATTAAAATACACTCTGTAATAAAACATTCCTTAACGAATGGTAGTGTATTATTAATTCTAGGTAGTCTTATTATTGGATATATGGCTAATGCAAAACAAGCAGAAGGCATTAAGCCTTTTACAAATGATTTGTTTAAAGGTTTTCTGGCAATATTTCTATTAGATATGGGAATAACAAGTGGTAAGAAACTAAAAGCATTTTTTTCGTTCGGTGTATTCCCATTAGTGTTTGCTATAATAATTCCGTTAATAAACGGATGCATATTTACAATGCTGAGTTCCTTAGTAACACATGACACCACCAACCGATTCATCTTTGCCGTATTAGCAGCCAGCGCATCCTATATTGCAGTACCTGCTGCAATGAAAATATCCGTACCTAAAGCAAATCCCGGACTTTATTTACCCATGGCACTTGCAGTTACTTTCCCTATCAATATTACAGTTGGTATGCCCATTTATTTCTGGTTAGCACAACATTTTTAGCATCCCTTGCTGAATACATTATCATTTAAGACATATTAGAAATAAATAATACACTTGTAATTGTAAATATTTATTCTATAGAATTAATGTCGAACGTTATATTTGTCAAGTTCAAGTAAATGAGCCATAAGGTTTTTTCTTAAAACATACATTAATCTATATTCGGCAATTAAGTCAGTTGAATGAAATATAATTTTACGCATAAAGATGGTTTAGGAAAATTGCTACTAATCAATAAAGAGGAGCAATTTTCACTCTCTTATTTCAAACAAAAATCAGACTATAGCTTTCATACAATTGCTTGGAATACTGGTTATAAACAAAAAGTGTTTATTGATGAAGTAGAATATGAATTCAAGGAGAATACTGTTTTACCAATCATGTTGAATCAATCTTTTCGATTCGAAAAACCAGAGGATATCATTGCCTGGCA
>CANFLJ010000006.1 GCA_947447815.1 Chitinophagaceae bacterium
ACTTTAAAGATTATTGAGGTAGGAACTGGTAAAGTGTTACAAACTGAAACAATTAATTCCAGCATTGGAAGTAATCAGGTAATGGTTACTTTAAATAAAGCAATAGGTAGTACTAAGAATTATGTTGTTACCTTACAAGGAGATTACACAAAGTATGATCTTCAGAATATCGTAATCATGAGAAACTAGAGATTCCTCTTGCAAAAACAAAAAGGCTACCAGTAGGTAGCCTTTTTGTTTTAATATTGCAGCAGCCCTATCAGTATATAATACATTGGTATGCATAAAATATCTACAATACAATCATTGTTTGTTTTTTTTACTATTGTCGTTTTTTTTATATCATCCTGTAATAGTAATAATAGCCCCAAAGATGCCCTTACTAAAAAGGAACAACTGGGACGTTATCTTTTTTTCGATACCAGATTATCACTCAATGGTACTAAGTCTTGCGCAAGTTGTCATAGCAACAAAATGTATTTCAGCGATGGATATCGAAAAAGCATTACCTCTTTGGGCGAAAATGTACCCCACAATGCACCTACCCTTATCAACAGTAAATTTTTGCATTATTACGATTGGGCCAATCCGGCAGCCAATAGTTTTGCTATCCAAATTAAGCGACCACTCTATGGTAATCATCCTATAGAACTAGGGCTGGATAAAAGTATAATTGGTTTACAAAGAGTATTTTCCAGCGATAGTATATATAGTACGTTGTTCAAAGCTGTATATGGAATCAAGGATTCTTTATTCACCTTATCACAAATAGAAGAAGCCATTGTGGCCTACGAAAACAGATTAATTTCTTTTTCAGCCCCTTTTGATAATGGGAAAATGGATGAAGATGCACAAAAAGGATTTACATTATTTAAAGGCGCAAAACTAAACTGCGCCAAATGTCATCCCCCTCCCTATTTTACGTTGGCGTCTACCTCTATTAATATAGATAGTGTTTACAGTAATACAGGACTATATAATCTAGATAATAAGAATCAATATCCTTCGGATGATATTGGACTGATGACGTATTCAAAAAGGGTTACCGACAATGGCAAATTTAAAATTCCAACACTCCGAAATGTAATGCAAACCGCACCCTACATGCACGATGGCAGTGTAAATACTATTGAGGAAGTTATAGATATTTATGCCCGTGGTGGTAGGGAAATAAACTATGGAAAGTATAAAGGAGATGGAAAAAACAACCAACTGAAAAATAAACTGATTACAGGGTTTGATTTAACCCAACAAGAAAGGAAAGAACTCCTCAGCTTTCTAAATTCTTTAACTGATACTTCCATTTTGACGAATAAGATTTTTCAAAATCCATTTAGTAATCAATAAAAAATTAATTTCGCCTATATATTTTTAAATAATTGAATTTTTAATTGCACAATTTTATATATGAACCGTTCCTTTATTAAGAATTTCAAACAACTATACTGCAATATCATTCTTATCATTTCCATTACTGTATCGTTATTGACAATTTCCTGTAATAATCCAAAAAACAAGCCTGAAGTTATCAATCCGGAAATACAAAATGCAGTTGAAACTGTTCTTCTGGAAGATTCCAGTGTAGCCATGTTGCCTGTAATGGAAAAAAGAATTCAGCTTATTAAAGCTGCATTAGCTAATAAGACCCCAATTATATTGTTGGACTCTTTAGAACCAAGAGCAAGTCAGGCCCAAAAAATAGCTATTAATGATCCTAAATTTTGTGAGAACCTATTCGACAAAAAATCCCATAGGCCATTTAGAAATGAGATTTTTAATGTTTATGAAGCTCGTCCACAAGAAGTACCCGGCGAGTTGCAGGCTCAGAATGTATACAAAGTAGAAATGTATAATTACGCATTGAATTTAACCACTACTGCCTTTGTAAACCTGAACATTGGAAAATTGGTATCCGTTACCAACTTCCCTTCTAGCCAGCCAGACATCCCTGCGTATTTAAAAAATATAGCCATGCAGATTGCTGTTAATAATCCACAGGTAATTAAGGCATTGGGATATCAACCTTCTGAAAAACAGGCCTTGATGGCAAATACAAAAACTGCTTTGAATAATACGAAATGCGAAAGAAGCCTTCACCTATGTGTTGCTCCAACCTTTATAAAAAATGACAAAGCATTATGGGCAATAGTAGATTTAACAGACTACAAAATTGTAGGTATCCGCTGGACTAATGTAGGCACCACCGCTGGGGCAAGCACAAACATTAGTGAAAGAAAACTGAAGTTTGATAAAATAATGGAATGTTATTGTAAAAAAGTAACGCACCTGGAAAAATACAACTGGAAGTTGAATTATGTAATTACAACCAGTGATGGTATGAGAATTTCAGAAGTCTCTTACAATAATAAACAAGTGGTAAATAATGCCAAGATTGTAGACTGGCATGTAGGCTATAGCAATACAGATGGCTTTGGTTATAGTGATGCCGTAGGTTGTCCTGAATTCAGTCAAGCAGCAGTTGTAGCAGAATCCGACCCAAGAGTAAGTGAAATAGTAGAAGAAGGTAAAACAATTGGCTTTGCCCTGGAACAAACATTTTGTAGCAAACAATGGCCTCTACCATGCAACTACAACTATCTGCAAAGATTTGAATTTTATAATGATGGTAGATTTAGAACTGCGGGTGCTAGTTTAGGCAGAGGATGTGGCAATAACGGTACTTATCGCCCGGTATTTCGCATTGCATTTACTGGTAACAACAACAGTTTCTACGAATGGAACAACAACAACTGGAAGCCATGGGATAAAGAACAATGGAAACTACAAACTGCATCCAGCACCTATACCTCAGAAGGATATCAATTTAAAATTGCGGATGAAAAAGGAGTTGGTTATTATCTGGAGCCTGGCAGAGGTCAGTTTAAAGATGGAGGAAGAGGAGATAACGCATATGTATTTATTACCAAACAGCATTATGATAAAGAAGAAGGAGAAAAAGATCTGGTAACCATAGGCCCTTGCTGTAATATAGATTACAGACAAGGACCTGAGAAATTTATTGATGCTAGCCCTGAAAACGTACAGAATACCGATTTTGTATTATGGTATGTGCCGCAGATGAAAAATGATGATACCAAAGGCAGAGAATACTGCTGGGCAGAAAGTTATCTGGAAAATGGTGTATATAAAACAAAAATATACCCTTGTATGGGAGGACCAATGTTTGTTCCGATAAAGAAATAATCTTATTTATGAAATATATTGTCAAACTTATTACGATTATTTATTGTTTAGTTGCAGTTGCAGGTTGCTCTTCGGGAATGACGGAAGAAGAAATAACCGGAATAGGATTAACCCCCTGTCGTAATCCTGCCCTTTTTATAAAGAATGTAGGATTCAATCCTGCCAGAACAGCGTTTTCTACTACCGAATTAAATTATACAGGAGTAGCATTGGTAGAATTGCCACAAAATCCTAATGACAAAATAAACAGAAGGGTATGGCAGGATTCTTCCTGGAAACTGTTTGGACATATGGCATCGTTGACAACTGATGAAAATGGTAGCGCTTATACAGCACCAATTCCCTTAGTAAACAATTTAGATGTTCCAGTATCCGAGTTAAACAACATATACAAAATAGACTATATCACGGGTAAGATGGCGTTGTTCTGCCAACTACCTAAACCAAAAATATCAAATGATATTGTTCCTTTTGGAGTGCTTGGAGTATATTACGATTGTCATGGGAAAAAACTCTACGCAGCCAGCATTTCAGGTAGCTCCAGAGATCAAGAAAAGGGTGTTATATATGTTATAGACATTAATACTGCTAAAATAATAGACCAATTAGAAGGATACGATGCAGCTGGCTTATTTGTTGGGGGCAATACGGGTGAAAAAAGATTATATTTCGGAGGACTTAGAAAATCCAATATTTATTCTGTAGAGTTGAATAAAGAAGGAAAATTTAAAAATGCAAAAGTTACCACGGAGTTCTCGCTTGAACAGCTGGGACCTAGAGGAAATGACAAAGCAAGAAGAATACGTTACGACAAACTCGGAAATCTAGTAATTCAGGGAGTAGAATTTGACTATTCTTTAGCCGCTCAATCAAATAGAAACGAAACTACTTATCAATTTAACTTTAATGAAGAAGAAAAGAAGTGGAAATTTTATAAAATAATGTTTTAGAACTGTTTAATAATTCATTGGAATTTGTTTTTCTAAGCAGATAGTTTTAGATAAATTATTAAGGTGATAAAATTGATTTTGTAATTTTTTAATTTAGTAACTAAAACTAATATGACTATTCGTAATAAAAACAATGCTTAGTTTAAAATATAATTCAATATTAAACTTGGAACACTTTTACCATGTAAAATGTTTTATTTTTAAATAATCCAACCGAAATTACTCTTAAGAAATTCAAAGTAAATATATTATTATTTCAAATTTAAGGTTAACGTTTTGTTAATTAAAATATAATGAGAAATTATTTTCCAAATTATTTTAATTTTTTTATAATTAATAAAGGCAAAAAGACAATTGTCATTTTTCATCTAAAATCATACATTCCCATTAGTATTTATGTTTTGTAGAGATGACTATAAAACCCAATAAATACAAGGATTTCAATGAATTTTAAAATACCCATTGTATAATATTATTTATATATACGTATCATTATATGAAAAGTGATTGTATTAGTAAATGAATGCGCTATGTAGTATTTTTACTATATTATATGTTATTTAAAGGTTTTGAAATATGAAATTATTGATATTCATTTGCAAAACCAATAATTTAAAGTCATACAACTAATTAACTATGAAAATGAAACTTAAAAATTTTCTTGCACTTATTATTGTAACATTAATAGCTATTAATAGTTACAGTCAAACTGCAGGTTCTGTTGTTTTATCTGCTCAAGATAAGCAAAACAGTAAAACGTTTATTAAATCCAAAGGGAAAAACCGCTTAGTAGTTTTTAATCAGTTAAAAAACCTGATTAAAACAAATGCAGAACTTATCTACAGCAAAACAAAGTTTGCACTAACTACTCAACAAGAAGTAATTGTATTGTTAGGTCAGCCTGACAAAAAAACATCTCCTTACACTTTTGAATACAATTTGGATTCAAACGGAAAGGGTTGCTTGGTAGTCATTAGTTTTAACGAAAATGGTGAAGCTCTAAATTGTTCCGTTTACGATTGCAATTAAGCTATCCAAAAAACACTCTTAATTTCTATTCTTTTTCAAAGAATCTGGAAAAGGAGTGATAAAATAGTTAACACTATCATTAATTAAGTCTAGTCCGAAATCTCTATTATAATTTAAATTAAAAACTCTTTTATTATGAACAATTGTTCTACAATAAAGAAAAGCAACAAATATGCACTATTAGCAATATTGTTGTTTCTATCATTTGCATTTAATCAGGTAAAAGCTCAAAGCCTTACCATTGAACAAGCTTTTACTTCTGGTTGTTATTTCAACAGTGGCACAAGTAAAACAACCATCAGTGTTCAAGTAGGTTGGACAGGTGCATCAAGTGGTGATTTAATTACGGTTCAATTGGATGGGTCCTCTACCCGTTTAATTCATCCGCAATCTATGTATGATCCTGGTATTGGATCTTCAGTAGCAGGACCAATGGTTACTCCTCAAGTAGTAGCTTTTGAAATTAATGCAGATGGCGCAAACCATACTGTATCTGCTGTATTAAGTGGTAGTCATAATGCTACTGCTTCTTCTGTTGTTGTTTCTGCCCCTTCTCCATGTATTCCATTAGCTTGTAGTGGTAATAGTCTTGGAGGTATGGTGTATTTTGACAACAATGCAAATGGTTCTCGTGAAGCAGGAGAAATTAAAGGTATTGCTGGTGTTTTAGTTACTGTTTTTGATGTAACAGGAAATACCTATACTACAACTTCTGATGCGTCAGGATTGTATGCGTTTACTTCAATTCCTGTTGCTAACTATCCAGTTCGTGTTGAATTTTCTAATTGGCCAGCTTCAGTACAAGGTTATTCTGGTGCTTCTTTAAATGGAAATAAATCAAGTGTTAGATTTGTATCTACACCTACTTGTACTTTAGATTGTGGTGGTGTAAATCCATTAAATTATTCTCAATCTAATCCACCGGTATTTAGTAATCTATATACCAACAATGATCCACTTGCAGGTGGTTCAGCAGGCACTACAAAATGTTTAATAGTTCACGATTACAATGACAATAGTGATCAATCTGAAACAACAGTAGCTAATTCTAGTGAAATTGGTTCTGTATGGTCAAAAACCTGGAATAAATATCATAAAAAACTTTTCATTGGTGCTTTCTTAAAAAGACACGTAGGATTGGGACCTATAGGCATTGGTGGTATTTATGCATTAGATTATTCAAATCCTGCATCTCCTTCTATATCAAACTTCTTAGATGTAACTACTATAGGAATTAATGTTGGTCAGTCTTCAGTTCCTTCAAACTTTGATAGAGGCTTAGATGCATCTAAATCAAATCCCAATGCTGATGCTTCTGTATTTGGTTTAGTAGGTAAAGCGGGAATTGGTAATATGGATTTATCAGATGATGGCAACACTTTATACTTCATGAACCTTTATGACAATAAAGTATATGCAATTGATATTACGGCATATTTAACCAGTGGAACTACTCCAACTGCCGCTAATGTTACATCATACTCAGTTCCTGATCCAGGATGTACTAACGGTACTTATCATGCGTTTGCATTAAAAGTATACAGCGGTAAATTATATGTTGGTTTGGTTTGTGATGGTTCTACCGGTACTAAATCTAACATGGTTGCATTTGTAAAGGCACTTGATTTAACAACTTATTCTTGGAGTAATATTTTCGATTTCCCGCTTACGTATCCTAAAGGTTTCCCTGACCAAGGAGGGGCTTCCAATACAGGTTGGAATCCATGGAATGATGATATGAGTGTTGTAAGAAATGGAAGCGGTTCTGGTGCTATTTTATATCCTGTTCCAATTTTCTCTGATATCGAATTTGATTTGGATGGAACAATGGTTCTGGCATTCATGGATAGAACTTGTCATCAAATGGGTGTTAACAACTATGATAATGGAAATGGCACTATTTCAGGTGCTGCATTCGCAGGTGGTGATGTTTTAAGAGCATTTTATTCAAATGGTGCTTATGTATTAGAAAATAATGCAAAAGCAGGTCCTAATACTGGTTGGGCTCCAAATAATAACCAAGGTCCTGGTTTTGGAGAATTCTATAATGATAATATAGAAGGTGGTGTACATTACCACACAGAAATGGTAACAGGCGGTCTTACTTTATTACCTGGTTCTGGTGAAGTAATGGTTGGGATGGTAGATCCTAGTTACTATAAAGGTGGACCATTGTGGGCAAATGGAGTTAGAAGACTAAGTAATATTGATGGTTCCAAGAAAGGAGCAATGGCATATTATTCAGATGCGGGTATTGCTTCCTTTGGTAAAGCAAATGGAATGGGTGATATGGAATTAGCTACCGACAATATTTCTTATATTGAAATAGGTAACTATGTATGGAATGATAAAAACCATGATGGTATTCAAACTCCTGGTGAAGATGGTATTCCTGGATTAATAATGGGATTATACAATTCTACAACAGGGGCTTTAGTTGCCACCCACACTACCGATGCAAATGGTAACTATTACTTCTCTACTTTAAATGGAGATAATATACTACCTAATACTGCATATTGTGTATTAGCGGGAGTTGGTCAATATAATTCTGCTGACAGTACATTTACTATCAATGGAACAAAATACAGAATCACTTTAAGTTTAACTGGTGAAGGTGCTAATCCAACGCTAAATGATAACAACTTCGATCATAATACTTTATCCAGTGCTTTAGGTGCAATGCTTGCTGGTTTACCTTCATACTGCCTTACAACAGGTGCAGTTGGTTATGTAAATCATACTATTGATCTGGGCTTAAAACAATTACCTAGTCTTGGTGATACAGCTTGGTACGATGCTAATAGAAACGGTATTCAAGATGGTGGCGAAGCTCCAGTTACTAATCATTCAGTTACTTTAAAAGATTGTGCTGGATCAGTAATTAGCACAACAACAACTGATTCTCATGGTTTCTATAAATTTAGTAACCTAGAACCAGGTGTTTCTTACAAAGTAACTTTCGCACCACTTTCAGGCTACACTCCTACTACTCAAGATGTAGGTTCTAATGATAGCACTGACAGTGATATAGATCCAGTAACATTAACCTCTCAATGTGTTTCTTTACATTATGATGAATTCAATCCAACTATTGACGCAGGTTTTGTTAATGGTGGTACTTTAGGTAACTATGTTTGGTTTGATGCAAATGCAAACTGTCTTCAGGATGATGCTGCATCAAATGGAATTAACGGTGTAAAAGTTTATTTATACAAAGACAATGGTTCTTCATATGTATTGTTCGATTCAACAGTTACTGCGAACGATGCTGGATCTAATCCAGGTTACTACAATTTTATTATTACCAGCAGTGGAAATTATAAAGTTAAGTTCCCTACTTCAATAGGCACCAACATATTGAGCTGTCAAAATCCTGCTGCAGGGACGGATGGCAACAGTGATGCTGATCAATCCACTGGATACTCACCAGCAATTGTTATGAACCTTGGAGGTTCTGGTGTTGCTGTAAATAATCCAACAATTGATGCTGGTTATAAATGTGTAACTAATGCAGGCGCTGATCAATTTATTTGTGCTGGTAACTCAGTTGTATTAACTGGTCTTAATCCTACTAATGGTACATGGTCTGCCCTTGGAACAAACCCAATTGGCAGTACTTTAAGTGCTACTAATGCTGGAGTTGCTACAGCAAGTTACACCTCTACTTCCAATGGCGAATATTCCTACATTTATACTTCTGGTTTCTGTACAGATACTATGAAAGTAAAAGTAGTATTACCAATGGCTGATATTCAATTAGTTTCTGGTGGTGTAGCTATCTACAGTAATATGGGTAAAGTTTGTGTAGGGAATACTGCAACTTTATCTGATGCTAATGCTGGAGGCACCTGGACTTCTTCTAATACAGCAGTTGCTACTATTGCAAACAATGGTGTTGTTACTGCAATTTCTACTGGTTATACTTTAATTACTTATAAAGTAGATTCTACTTCAGTTTGCGGATGTAATCTTAAAAACTATTACATCTATGTTGATGCATCTCCTGCCCTTTCTCCAATTACTGGTAGCAATACCGTATGTGTGGGTTCTGTGGTAACTTTGATGAATTCAGCTGGAGGTGGTATTTGGACTTCCAGTAATTCAAATGCAACGGTGAATAGTTCTGGTAATGTAACTGGTGTAACTTCAGGTTCTGTTGTTATAACTTATACAGCTACAAATGGTTGTGGTACTGATTCTAAAACAATCAGCCTAACTGTTTGTCAACCAATTGCGCCTATTCTTGGTACTACTAATCTATGTACAGGAAGCACTTCACAATTAACAAATGCTACTGCTGGCGGTACATGGAGTTCAGGATACAATACTGTTGCTACAGTTAGCAATACAGGTTTAGTAACTGCGGTTAGCGCAGGTTGGGCAGCTATTACATATACTGCACCTATTGGTACTTCTTGTTGTTCAAATTCATCTACTGTTTATGTATATGTAACTGATCCAATTACTTTAGCTCCTATTACTGGATCAACTTCTGTATGTACTGGTCAATATATCACTTTGTCTAATGCAAGTGGTGGTGGTACATGGTCTTCTTCAGATAATAATGTAGCTACTATTAATAGTGGTGGTAATGTATATGGTGTTGCAGCTGGAACAGCTATTATGACTTATTCAGCTACCAATACTTGTGGTACTGTTTCTAGAACAGCTACAATAACTGTTGGTGGATTACCTCTTACAAATAATACAGGTAATAATAATGTATGTGTAGGTTCTACTAATACATTAAGTAATACTACTGCAGGTGGTACATGGTCTTCTTCAGATAATAACATCGCTACTGTTGATAATGCAGGAGTAGTAACAGGTGTTTCTGCAGGTTATGTATACATCAACTACACTGTAACTGCCGGTTCTGTATGTGGATCTAATGTAGCTTCTACTTATATGTATGTAAACGCTACTCCTACTCTTGCTGCTATTTTGGGAGGTGGTGTAGTTTGCGTTGGTTCATACATTACATTAACTAATCCTTCTGGTGGTGGTATTTGGTCTTCTTCCGATAATGCTATTGCTACTGTAAATAGTAGTGGTAACGTACAAGGTATTACACCTGGTACAGCAACTATCACTTACACTGCTCATTATTGGTGTAATAACGTAATTCATACACTTACTCAGGATGCAACAGTTTACGTTCAAGCATCTCTTGCAAGCATAACAGGTAATACTAACATTTGCTTAGGAAATACTTCTACCCTTGCTAATACAACTGCTGGTGGTACATGGAGTTCTTCAAACAATGCAGTTGCTACTGTAGATAATAATGGAGTAATTACTAGTGTATCTGTTGGTTCTGCAGTTATTTCTTATACTGTAGGAGTAGGTAGTGTATGTGGCAACAATGTTGCTACTACAAACGTATTAGTTACATCGGCTCCAGTTATTGCAGCTATTACTGGTAATACAACTATCTGTGCTGGTTCTTCAAGCGATTTAAGTTGTGCTTCCTCTAATGGACATTGGAGTAGTTCGAATCATTCAGTTGCTACAATTGACAATAACGGACACGTTCATGCAATTTCAAACGGAACTTCTACTATTTCTTATGCAGCTAATACTACCTGTGGTAATGGCAGTAATTCAACAACTGTTACAGTTCTTGCTTTACCTGCTACTCCTACTATTAGTGGTTCTCCTGTAGTTTGTAATGGTACTCCTACTATTTTAACCTCTTCAGCTGCTTCTGGCAACCAATGGTATAAAAATGGTGTTGCCATTGTAGGTGCAAATGGTCACACTTTATCAGTATCTTCTGTTGGTACTTATAGTGTAGAAACTAATAATGGAAGCTGTACTTCATTAAGAAGTACTGATCTTGATGTAACTTCTGGAGTAATACATGGTTTCTCTATCAACATTAATCCACAGGAACTTGGTGGTAACAATTTCATATTCACTGCAGCTACCCCTACTACGCATAATAATTACGTTTGGGATTTCGGTGATGGTTATACTTCTACTGCAATTAATCCTTCTCGTTCTTATGTAGCTGCTGATACTTATGCTGTTAAGCAAATTGTAACAAATACTTCCAATGGATGTATAGATAGTTCAACTCAGGTTGCTATTGTTACCAGTTGTTGCGTTACTAGTGGTAGCACAGGTGGTACAGAAAGTAAGAGTCTGGGTAATGTAATTTCTCAAAGATTCTTTGGTAGAGTATCAAACAGTATCAGTGAAAAAGTAAACTATGCTCAAATAAACAGAGTAGTTTCATTACCAGGTGTTAAAGTGATGGGCTTTGGTGGAAATGTAACCCTACAAAGTTTATTACCTGGCGAAAATTCAGTTTCTAATGTATTAGGTGGTACTGTAGATGTATATCCTACTTCTCCTACCGACCTGGAAGCATTTACCAATGCACTGGAAGTTCAAGCGCAGGATTATACTAAAAATGCTAATTGTAAAGCAGTTGCATTTGCTACTAAAACAAGCAACATGATTTATGGTCATACTAAACCAGTATGTGATAGATTACGTGAAGCTGAATTACAGGATATTCAAAATGTTACTATTGGTAATGTTAAGTTTGTTCAATATAAATTACGTCAGAATAATGGTATAGTTGAATATGCAATTAGTTTCTCTGCAGGTAAAAATGCAAGCAGCAACTTCTATGAAATTCAATCTAAATGGTTAAATGATGATTATTCAGGATTAGATACTATGTACAATTTCCAGATCTGGGGTGTAAATCCTCAAGTGGTTAAGAGCATGGTGAATGATGTATTGAATAATCTTAACAATAGCCTTCCTTACTATCAATTAACGTATACTCCAATTCCTGCTACTTATATTATGAGTCACAGAAGAAATCAAATGGCAATGGATATTACTATTAATAATAATACCGCTGCTACTTCTACTAACTTGTACTTTACAGATAACATGAACGAGTTAAGTACTACTACCCTTCCTGTTCGTACTGTTCCAGTTACTATCAATCCATTCGGAAAGACCACTGTTACAGTTGATATGGCAGATAAGTATCAAACAAATGTTAAGCTGGCTGATATCAATAATAACATCACTCAGGATGCTATTTATAGCAATGATGGTCCTTGGGATATTAATTATAACCCGGCTACTACTGCTATCCAACAATTTAATGTTGTAAATGATGGTATTGTTCCTGCTAATAACGAATGGAGATTATTCAGAAATGTATCTGTAAAAGCTACTACTTCTGACTTTGTATCTGTATTCAAAATGATGAAAGCAGCAGCATTACCTAGAGATATCAATGCATACAACAGTCTTAAATTTACCGCTAATGCAAGTGGTGCAACTGCATTGAAAATTACTTTCGTTAAAAACTCTATTACCGATTGGAACGCTCAATACAGTGTAACAATTCCTGCTAAACAAGGAACACAGGATTATACTATAAACTATGCTGATTTAGTGTCAGCTGGTTTAGGCGCAATTGATGCTAAAGATATCACTGCTATTACCATTTCATTCCTGGTAAACATTGGTACTCCTACTACATTAAATGCAACTATCAGCAATGCTAAACTGGTAAAATCTACCATTATTGTAGTTCCTACTACTGATACCAAGTTAGGTATCTATCCTAATCCAGTAATTAATGGTTCATTTACTTGTAGCTTCAATGCAACAAAAGCAGAAACATTAGTATTGAATGTGGTAGAATCTGGAACTGGTAAAATATTACATACAGAAGTAATTAATAGCGTTGCAGGTAACAATAAAGTGTCGATCAAAATGAGTAAATCTATTGTAAGTACCAACAATTGTGTGGTTACTTTACAAGGAGACTATACGAAATATGATCTTCAGAAAATTGTAATCAGCAAACAATAATTAGTTTATCTTGTATTAAACCAAAAAAGGCTGCCAATTGGCAGCCTTTTTTTATATCCAATAATTAGCATTATTGATTTAACAAAACATAACACACTGATAAAAGGCAATAAATAGATTGTTATTGAATAATTCATAGGACTGTAAACAGGTAAAAAAATTATTGCATACCCGATTTTGCAACCCTCTATAGCTGGGAAGCAAACTCCTACAGATGTGAGTGAATCTCCTGCAGCTGGAAAATACATTACTTCCCGGAATTTGTAAACCCATTCAACCTGCAAGTAAACCTCTACAACCGATAAGGAATCCTCTGTAACTTAAAAATACGCTACTAAATTGGTTTTAGAGACTTCCTTCAACTGGCAAGGAATCCTCTGCAGCCGATAAATACTTTACTTGCCGGAATTTGTAAACGTCTTCAACCTTCAGTTAAACCCCTACATCAGGCAAGTACATTACATAGAATAGATAAATTGAATAAATAATAGATAATAAAGCTTTTGAAAAATATGTTTTTGTCCTACGGGATAGTATAATGAGACTCTTACATCTTGAAATAATTGTTCAGAAACTGCTGATAAAATTAAAAAAAGTAATGCAATTTGCGTTATTAGAAAAAAAAACAAATAAATAAATACTACGTTAAAAAGAATCTGTATATTCGCATCGGTTTTTTTAAGGGTTTAGGGTTGAAAAAAGGGGTCTTGATTCTTCTCGACCCCTATTTCTTTAAAATACCAGACCGTAACACTGCTCAGCTATTTCCATTTCTTCATTTGTAGGCACTACTAAAACTTTTACAGTTGATTCATTTGTACTAATAATATTAATACCAGGTACTCTTTTCTTGTTTTGTTCCTCATCAAGTATAATTCCAAAGTAATCCATTTGATCACAAACCTTTGACCTTGTTAATGGATCATTCTCTCCTACTCCAGCTGTAAATAAAACCACATCCAACCCATTCATAATAGCTGCAAAGTAGCCTATATACTTTTTAATTCTGTACACATATAACTGATGAGCCAGTATTGCATTTTTATCGCCTTTCTCAATTAAAGCCTTTAAATCTCTCATATCACTTACCCCCGCAAGTCCCAGTAGTCCACTCTTTTTATTGAGTAATTCATTTACTTCCTCAAGACTATAACCAAGTTGATTTACCAGATAAAATATTACCGACTGGTCAATATCGCCTGAACGAGTGCCCATAATCAAACCGTTCATTGGGCCTAATCCCATAGAAGTATCTACACACCTCCCATTCATAATAGCACTCATACTACATCCATTCCCTAAATGAATGGATACAATTTTCAGAGAAGGGTTATCAAAATATTTAGTTACCTGTTCTGATACATATTTGTGACTGGTGCCATGAAATCCGTAGGATCTTATCCCATGTTCTTCATATAATTTATTAGGAACTGCAAATCGATACGCTACTTCAGGTATGGTTTGATAAAAAGCGGTATCAAATACTGCAACTTGTTTTGCATGGGTAAATATTTTCTCTGCCACTTCAATCCCTAGCAAATTGGCTGGGTTATGTAATGGTGCAAGAGAGAAAAGAGAACGTATTTTTTCCTTAACATCTTCATTGATTATTACAGTGGCAGCAAATTTCTCGCCACCGTGTACCACTCTGTGACCAACAATATCTATTTCGTCAGGATTCGCAATTACGCCAAGTTCTTTATCGGTCAATAATGCAGCTACTTCTTCAAGTCCTGCGGTATGATCGGGTATTCCATGGGTAGTTTTATGTTCCAGAAATACATCTCCACGTAAATACTTATAGGTAAGTATCGATGATTCCTGGCCTATTCTTTCTACCAGACCACTTCCTAATACCTTTCCTTCGGGCATTTCTATCAATTGATACTTAATAGAGCTACTTCCTGAATTTATTACTAATATCTTCATCTGATCAAACGGGTTTTAAAGTTTTTTTATTGTTGAGCCTGAATAGCGGTGATAACAACGGTGTTGAATATATCATCCACCGTACAACCTCTGCTAAGGTCATTTACGGGCTTATTCAGCCCTTGCAACATTGGTCCTATTGCCAATGCACCAGTTTCTCTCTGTACAGCTTTGTAAGTATTATTACCCGTATTTAAATCAGGGAAAATTAATACACTGGCCTGACCAGCTACTTTTGAATTAGGAAGCTTTTGTCTGCCTACATTTGGGTCTACAGCAGCATCGTATTGAATAGGTCCTTCTACCTCTAAATCAGGACGTATTTTCTTAATAATCTCCGTAGCGGCTCTTACTTTCTCTACATCTTCACCCTGACCTGAACTACCAGAGGAGTATGACAACATAGCAATTTTGGGTTCTATTCCAAACATTTTGCTACTCTCAGCAGATGATATTGCTATTTCTGCAAGTTGTTCTGAAGTAGGATTAGGATTAACAGCGCAATCTCCAAACACACTTACTCTATCTGGCAAACACATAAAGAAAATAGAAGAAACAGTATTAACACCAGGTTTAGTTTTTACAAACTGCAAAGCTGGTCTGATGGTATGTTGAGTGGTATGATTAGCACCTGATACCATTCCATCAGCTTCACCAAGATAAACCATCATTGTTCCAAAGTATGAAACATCGGACATTAAATCTCTGGCCATCTCCATATTTACATTCTTCGATTTCCTTAGCTCAAATAGTTGTTCCACGTATCGGTTATAATTCTCTGATTCTTTTGGATTTACAATGTTTACTTTATTAAGATCAAAATTCAGATTCAGCCTTTTCACTGTATTTGCAATATCTTCTCTTCTTCCCAGAATAGTAAGTTCTACAATTCCCTGATTAATCAAACGGGAAGCTGCAATAATAATTCTATCGTCATCCCCTTCAGGTAAAACAATGTGTTTTTTATTTGACACAGCTCTTTTTACCAACTGATACTGAAACATTCTTGGAGTAATACCTTCTGGTTGATAATTCAGTATTTTAGACTCTATGCTGGTTGTATCTACATATTTATCAAATTCAGCTATGGCTATTTCTATTTTATGCAAATTATCAGCATATATATGCGATCTGGTATTACTTACTTTAGTAACTGTTTCAAAAGTGCCAGTTGTAACCCAAACAATAGGAAAAACAGTTTCCAGTCCTTCAATCAACTTGACAATTGGCTCTTCGGGCAGTAAACCACCAGTCAATAGCATCCCTGCTACTTTAGGATAGTTCTTCGATATATTCGCTTGCAAAGCAGCCAGTATTATATCTCCCCTATCACCCGGAGTTACAATCAAAGTATTATCTTCTAATCTATGCAACAGATTTCTTAGTTGCATAGCCCCAACTATGTATTTGTTTACCAAATTGGAAGAAAGATGTTTTCCAAAAAGTACATTCCCTCCTACCGCTTCCGTAATTTCTTTCATGGTAGGATTTCCCAGATCTTTATTAAATGGAATACATGAATAAAGAACCTCTTTTGGAAGGCGATGCTTACATAATTGTTTCAAACTATCAATCTGAAAAGGTTCTACTTTATTAATTACAGATGCCAGTACCTGTACATCCTTATCTACAAAACCATTGATGGAAGAAAGCAAATAATTTACAATTTCATCGGGGGTTCTTTTGTCTCCATTAATGACTAAAATAACCGGCAACCCAAGATTTTTGGATATTTCTACATTCAATTCCATCTCAAAAGTATTACCATCGCCTTCAAAATCGGTACCTTCTACAATTACAAAGTCATTTGATTCTTCCAGTTTTTTATACTTAGCTATTACCAGATCGATAATCTTAGATTCGTTTCCTTCACTTCTAAGTTTCATTACCTCTTCACGTGTAAAAGCATACATATCTTCTTTACGTCCTGGAAGCCCAAAAAAACTGGTAATTGTATCAATATGGCTATTGGTACTCTGGTTAGGTAAATGCTTAACAATTGGTTTGAAATAAGCTACTTTCTTGATTTTACCGGAAAGTAAATTCATTAAACCCAATGCAGCTAATGACTTTCCACTTGATTGATCTGTTGTTGCAATAAATACGCCTCTTGTCATAATATTTGTTCGGTTATAATATATTTAGTTCAATTTCATGGCAAAAGTCAGCATTTCTAACCAAACTAACTATGACGTTTGTCAACCGACGATATGAGCAACAATAGTATTTAACGCTTATAA
>CANFLJ010000007.1 GCA_947447815.1 Chitinophagaceae bacterium
GTTCATTGAAGTGTGCTTTTATATTTATACTGTGTTCAAAAAACATATTTATATTGATAATAAAAAAGATTCTAAAATAAAATCATTGGGTGATGCAGCGTAATCTCATCATTGAAGGCAAGGAGGCAACGAGTGAATACAAATACAGGGGATGGAGTTTAATTAGCTAATCAGCAAATTAGCACATTAGCTAATTGATTAGGAGGCTTTTGTTTTTCTTTCGTTTACTTGCTGGGTAATTAATTCGCCTTGCTGATTTTGTTCTTCTAACGTCCAGCTATCGGTGAAGGAAGTAAGTAACCAAACGTTGCCGGAGCGACGGAATACCTGAAGAGAAATACCGAAAATATCTTTTAGTCTGGCTTCCAGTTCACTAACGGTCATGTTGGGTTTTACTTCTACCTGCTCATTTTTAATCACCTCAACTACCTCAGCCAAGGTTTTATCCTTAGCTAAAATTGGTTGCTTGATTTCGGCAACTTTATTACCAGATAATCCACCTCTTCTGTACAATTCCAACTTCAGAAATGGAAACATGCTGGTAAAAGCCTGTTGTAAATCCGCAATTTTGATAGTATCGTTTATTATAAATGTCATTATTAAACCCTCACAAATAGATTACGAAACTAAAAGGAGTTTGCCAATAAAAAAATGACATTTGTCATGTAAAGCCTTGATTCATATCAAAGCAAAATTGTAAAGGATATTTTGTTTAACTTAATCGGCTACAAACTTATAGCCTGCCCCTCTGATGGATTGAAAATATTTAGGATTTCGGCCATCCTGTTCGAAATTTTTCCTGAAATTAAGGATAAAATTATCAATTGTTCTGGTAGTTGGATAAACGTTGTATCCCCATACAACTTGCAATATTTTCTCTCTGGTAACCACATTTCCGCTGTTTTCTATCAAAAGTTTCAATAACAGGGACTCTTTTTTACTTAATTCGATAGTATTACCCTTCAAGGTAACGGCAGTCTGCGCATTGAAATCGACTGTATTTCCGCCAAAACTATAGGTATTCAACTCCTTGCTAGCTGCATTGTTTCTGATTTTTTTAGTCTTTATAATCAGCTTCTCCACCCTCAATAAAAGTTCCTGCAGATTGAAAGGTTTGGTAAGGTAATCGTCGGCCCCCTTTTTTAACCCTAAGATTCTATCGGCACTACTACTTTTTGCACTAAGGATGAGAATGGGTGTTTCGATATTTTTGACACGTACATTCTCTATAATGCTGATACCATCCAATTCGGGAAGCATCAGATCGAGAATGATTAAATCGAAGAACTCGTTGTCGATTGCTTTTATAGCTTCTGTACCGGTAAATGCTGAAGTAATGGAATACTCTTCCATTTCCAGATTGTATTTAATCGTTTTATGAAGATTCTCTTCGTCTTCGACAATTAATATATTTCCTTTTTCACTTATCATTATGTTGTAAATATGACGGTAAATATAGCACCCTGTGGTTGATTATCCGACACGGAGATGGTTCCATTGTGAGATTGGACAATCTTTTTACATAAGTATAGCCCAAGACCGGTTCCTTTTGTTTTTCGTTTGTTCTCATCCCCTGTTCTGTAAAACTTATCGAAAACCAGTTTTTTCTCTTCGTCCTGCACTCCGGGTCCATTGTCGGCTACCGATAATATTATTTTATTGCTCTTCGTTTGCAATGCCAGGTTAATAATTGCACCTTTAAACGAATATTTTACTGCATTTTCTATCAGGTTGCTTAATAGTAATTGTATTAGCAATACTTCGCCCTGCAGTACCACATTATCCTCGGTGGAGTGAAAATTAATATTTCTATCGGGGAAACGATGCTGAAATTCCTGTGAAACCTGTTCCAGCATTTCATTCATATCGATAGGCTCTTTCAGGCAATGATACTTACCTGTTTCCAGCTGGGATGTAACCAGGATATTATTACAAAGATTATTCAGCCTGTCGGTTTCCATTAAAGTATCGGCTAGCATCTTTTCCTTATGCTCGTCTTTTAATTGTCTTCTCTGCAAAGTTTCTACATTCAGCCGAACGATGGAAATGGGCGTTTTAAGTTCGTGCGTGACTGCCATCATAAAATTCTGCTGTTGCTGCGTAAATTTTAGGTGCCGGAGCGTGGCCCTGAATACGAAGTAAGCTGCCAGAATGATGATGGCAAAGAAAGCAACCCCCTCGCCTACATACTGCGCCTTCTTGCGCTGCTGTGTAAAATAGATTGCATTTACCTGTGCATTGTAATCTTTGCTATCCTTCTGAATAGTAGAAAATTTCAATTCGGTCATTTTAGCATTCTGCCTGTTGAGCGCGATAAACCACCAGAACAATGCCGCCAGCACATACAATAACAATAGCCAGTAAACTGCTATTACAAAGGCGATTTTTTTGTTTTGAAAAGCGTTGCGAAGCATACTGCTAATGTATTTTTTGTACCCTGATGCCTGCTGCTAAAATGTGTGGTAAAGGATCTTCTCTCATTACCTGTGTTAAAGTAAAGTCGTATTTACCTTTTCTTAAATGCGTTTGATTAAACGGTATTCTGTGTTCTATAATATCATCCATAGCTACCCCAAACCATTTTTTATTATCGGCTAAGGTAAACTCCTTACGGATAGTGAAGGAAGTATCGGGCGCCTTGATTAATATATCCAGCCAGATATTCTTGTAACTATAGGCATCCTCGTTTCTTAATACCAGCGAAAAATTATATAAAGGAACGGAATCGGTAATATCGAAAGAGAAAGAAGGTTTTTCGCTGCTCTTCCAGGAATGATCTTTGAAAGAAGTAAAATGCTCATACATATCTACCCGCTGACATGCCATGAATAAAATGCCCAATAATGCGAAAGAAAAAAAGTATTTCATGCTGTAAAAATAGTAAGGATATAATAAGGTTGGCATTTTGGTGATTAGATTTTATACCCAATCATAATTATAGCAGCAAACGGTTTACCAATATTTAAAGGAAAAATTAGATATTAGTGTTACTATTTTTATTTGAAAAACACTATTTCAGGATTAGTAATAGTCCTAAAGATTGCTTTTACATTCCTGAAGATTTGTTTAACCTTTCTGTCTGCTTGAAAGCAATTGCAATGGCAGGTTATTGTATAATCTGCTGAGCAAGAGTCCTATTTTTAAGATCAAAGCTACTCTAGTTCTAACCGACAAAAGAGCCTGCTCCAAAAGTATTTACAGATACTGAAATAATTGTATGATAAATTTTGTTTAAATCATTTTTTTATCCCTAATATTTGCAGACAATATTATTAGCAAAACAACTAAATCACTTGTGGAAAAAATATTAACCAGGTATTTTTTTTCTTCAGATAAAAAAAAAAGAAAAAAATATTTGGAAGATATAATTTTGGAGTGAATTTTTACACCGAATAAACTTATTGTAGTTATGGCAGTAAATACTGATAAGATAGTAGAAAGCCCATCTAAAATGATGGTATCAGAAGATGGTCTTATTATAGTAGCATCAAAGTCGAAGAAAGTAAAAGATGAGGACGATGATGATGACGAAGATCTGGAAGAAGTAAAACCTTCCAAAAAAGGTGGATCTAAAAAAAGTAAAGAGGCAGAAGAAGATGACGAAGATGATGCTGACGTAGAAGAAACCGATGATGACTGGAACAAAGAATCTGACGACGACGAATGGGACCCTGACTTTGATGAATTTGATCTTCCAAAATCAAAAGAGAAAAAGTCTACCGGCGGTGGTGGCAAAAAAGCTGCTGAAGATGACGATTTCAAAATTGATGAAGACTTCAAAGAGTTCGATCTTTTTGACGATAATGATGATTTCAATGACGACGACGATTTTTAATTCACATTTAATAATGTGAACATAAAATCTTCCTTCAAAATACAGAATAGCAACTTATTTAAAGAACAGATGCTGAATTGGTCTCAACAATTTAGCATCTGTTCTCTATTTGATAGCCATCAATACTCAAACAATTACAGCTCGTTTGATTGTATTATGGCTGTAGGATCGCTGGACAGCATAGTATTGAACACCACTGATTATGCAGCTTTACAGAAATTCACCCAGCAAAATAACAGATGGTTATTTGGGCATATATCCTTTGAATTTCATGATCTGATAAAAGTAGATTCCTCTAAGAAAGACAGGATCGGATTTCCGCTTTTACATTTATACGAACCGGCAATTATCATTCAAATAAATGATACAGAAGTAAGTATAACAGCAGGTATATTATCCCCCGAAAAAATCTTTGAGGAGATAAACAATATCAGCTCTTCCATGCAGGAAACCTCTTCTGCTGCATTACAACCTGCAATATCAAAAGCTGAATATTTAAGGATCATAAAATCATTACAAAATCACATTTTAAGAGGGGATTGTTACGAGATAAATTTCTGTCAGGAATTTTATGGAGAGGCTATTGATTTATCTCCCTATGAATTGTACAAAAAACTATCTACTGTATCCCCTACTCCATTCTCCAGTTTTTACAGGATGGAAGATAAGTTCCTTACCTGCTCCAGTCCGGAAAGATTTCTGAAAAAGAAAGGCCATAAAATAATTGCTCAACCAATAAAAGGTACTATACCCAGGAACCTACTAAATGAGCAGAAAGATGAAACTTTAAAAACATCACTATATCATAGCGAAAAAGACCGTTCGGAGAATGTGATGATTGTAGATTTAATGCGAAATGATCTAAGCCGAATTGCCCTGGAAGGAACTGTAAAGGTGGAAGAGTTATTTGGAATTTATTCTTTTCCGCAGGTACATCAGATGATATCGACTGTAACGGGAGTTATATCTGCCGAAACCAGTTTTGCAGACATCATACGGGAAACTTTCCCTATGGGCTCTATGACTGGCGCGCCTAAGAAAAGAGTACTGGAATTGATTGACCAATTTGAACCTGTAAGAAGGGGATTATACTCGGGTAGTGTAGGCTATATAACCCCCGGTGGAGACTTTGATTTTAATGTGGTAATCAGGAGTATTTTATACAACGCTACTGATAAAACAGCTTCTTATCAGGTAGGTAGTGGCATAACCTTTTACAGCAATGCTGAAGATGAGTATGAAGAATGCCTGTTAAAAGCCATAGGAATGCAGAAAGCATTGGCCTAAACTCGTTAAATTATACCTAAAATATCCCCATTACATATAATCTTTGCTAATTCCATAGAATTAATACACCTTTGCGAACATTAATTTAAAATAACTTACTTATATATTATATAAACTAAATGGGACTATTCAGTTTTTTTACACAAGAAATAGCGATGGACTTGGGTACGGCAAATACGCTCATTATTCATGAAGATGAGATTGTAGTAAACGAACCAAGTATTGTGGCACTTAATCGTAATAACCCAAAAGAGGTTCTTGCCGTTGGGAAGAAGGCATTATTAATGCACGAAAAAACGCATGAAAGCATCAGGACAGTAAGACCATTGAAAGATGGTGTAATTGCCGATTTTAATGCTGCCGAATTGATGATCAGGGAATTAATTAAACTGGTTTATCCTAAAAAACCTCTTTTCCCCCCTAGCTGGAGAATGGTTATCTGTATACCATCTTCTATTACCGAGGTAGAAAAACGTGCGGTAAGAGATAGTGCAGAACAAGCAGGAGCAAAAGAAGTATACATGATACACGAACCTATGGCAGCTGCTCTGGGTATTGGAATAGATGTAGAAGAACCAGTGGGCAATATGATTATTGATATAGGCGGTGGTACTACCGGTATTACGGTGATAGCACTTGCTGGTATTGTATGTGATCAGAGTATCAGAATTGCGGGTGATGAATTTACTGCCGATATTATGGAGGCATTACGACGTTATCATAGCTTACTGATTGGTGAGCGTACTGCTGAACAAATAAAAATTAACGTAGGTGCCGCTATGAAGGACCTGGACAACCCACCAGATGATATACCAGTAAACGGTAGAGATCTTGTAACAGGTATTCCAAAACAAATAATTATCAGTTATCAGGAAATTGCAGAAGCTTTGGATAAGAGCATCTTTAAAATTGAAGAGGCCATACTAAAAGCACTGGAAACAACCCCTCCTGAACTTGCTTCGGATATTTACAAAAGAGGACTTTATCTTACCGGAGGTGGTGCATTATTAAGAGGTTTGGATAAACGTTTGAGTCAGAAAATTAAACTACCTGTGCATGTGGCCGAAGATCCACTAAAGAGTGTAGTAAGAGGTACCGGACTGGCGTTGAAGAATTATCTTAAGTACCCTTTCATTATGAAATAGTTTTATCATAATAAACTTATCAGATTCCAAATCCCATCACTATTTAATGTAGTTTGAGATTTGGAATTTTAATATAGCTCATCTCTTTTTGTGAAGAACATATTTATTTTTATACGGATTTATTTCAACTTCATCAGTTTTGTCATTCTGCAAATCTGTTGTATCCTTATATTAAATAAATACAGCAAAACGCATGAGGTTTACTTTGCCGGCATCACCAATGAAATGGTGGGAAAAGTAAATAAGAAGTATGATAATGTATACTCCTATCTTAATCTTCAGAAAGTAAATAAACAGCTTGCTGAAGAGAATGCACATCTGAGAGATAGCCTAAAAAGCAGCAGCATATACGTATCCAGCAAAATAGATTCTACAGCGATTATTATACCTGACTCTGCATCATTGCCAAAAAGAAAATATGCATTTCTATTTGCTAGAGTAGTGGGTAACAATATTACCTCGCAAGTAAATATACTTACGTTAGAAAGAGGACGTTTACAAGGTGTGTATAAGGGAATGGGCGTGATAGGACCACAAGGAATAGTAGGTGAAGTAATAGAGGTGAGCGACAACTATAGCAGGGTAATGAGTTTGCTACACAGAAAAAGTAGTGTAAGTGCAATGCTTAAAAGAGATAAGAATTCAGGTACCATTGAGTGGGATGGTGTAAGTCCTGAATATGTAATCCTTAAAAACATTCCTAAAAGTGCTAAAATATTTAAGGGTGATACAGTAGTAACCAGCAACTATTCTTCTATTTACCCTTCCAATATTATGATAGGGACGGTACAAGCCATCAGAAAGGATAATTCTTCTAATTTCTTTACGCTAAAAGTGAAGACATCTACTAATTTCTCTAGTCTTGAATTTGTATATACTATTCAGAATATGCGCTACAATGAACAGCATTCTTTAGAAGATATAAAACTAAAATTGAATGACTAACATAGCCAAATACATATTTCGTTTCATACTTTTTGTATTGGTACAGGAGTTTATTCTGGACAAGGTTCCGCCTATACATCAGTATGTGGTACCTTATTTATATTTCCTTTTCATTTTGTGGCTCCCTTTTTCTATCAACAGATTTGGATTGATGATAGCTGCTTTTTTTACAGGTATTGCCATAGATTACTTTAGCGGTACGCCTGGATTGCATGCAGCACCTTGTGTATTAATTGCATACCTAAGACCATTTATTTTAAACCTATTAATACCACAGGAAACAACCGAACAAAGCTATGTAGAACCTTCTATTCAGAGTATGGGAATGGGTGCATATGCTTTCTATATAGTATTCTTCACCTTCATTCATCATACTTATTTAGTATTTATAGAATGGCTTCAATTTGGTAACCTAAGTTATTTTTTCAGTAAAGTAGGTGTTACGACTGCAGTAAGTATTTTACTGATTTTTGGTACCGAGCTACTGTTCTATAGAAAGGCTAAGTACAGAACCAATGCTGCATAATACCAATTAGCTAATACGATAATATGCTAATTTGACAATTAATACAAATCTAATTCGTCAATCCGCTAATTCCTTTATTTCCTTCAGCACCTCTCCTATTAAATTAGATTCAAAACCTCTGCCCAATAAGTACTGATACAATTTTGACGATTTCGTTCTGGAATCCTTTACTTTTTTCAAACTATCCAGCTTATTGATTGCTTCCTTCTTCAATAAAGCAAGATAATCATCTTCATCAATAGCTTTCATGCCCGATTTAATATTGTATGTGCTAACCCTTTTAGCTTTTAGCTGGTATTCTATCTTCTTTCTCCCCCATCTGTTAAACCTGAATTTATCATTTACAAAGGACCTTGCAAACCGCTCCTCGTTCAGATAATTGTCTTCTATAAGCTGTGTAACCAGTTGATCTACTTCATTTTTATTCAATCCATAGCTAAAAAGTTTATCAGAAACCTCCGAATGGCATCTTTCCTGATAGGCGCAAAAATGCTGTATCCTGGGTAGGGCCTGCAGTGGAGTATAGGTAATATTTCTTTTATTTTCCATTTGTAAGTACTACAAAACTAAGTATTAGAAACTATAAAACGATTCAATAGTCTTAAAGATCAAAATAACTATTTTTAATTAAACAGTTAAACATTTTATCCATATATCCACTGAAAATCATCAAATTATCAAATCGTCACATTATCAAATTGGCCTACTTTTACCCATTTCTGTAAATATTGTATCATAATTAAACATTTTACAGTACGTTTGTTGCGACCTTAAAATATAAAATTGTATTATGAAGTTTATAGTGTCGTCTTCTTCTTTATTGAAGCATTTGCAGCAGATTAATGGTGTTGTTGCTGCTAACACAGTTCTTCCAATTCTGGAAGATTTCCTATTTGAAATACAGGACAAAAAATTGAGTATTGTTGCTACCGATCTGGAAACAGTGATGAGAGTGCAGGTTAATGTAGAAAGTGAGGTTAATGGCAGAGTATGTATTCCTGCTAAAATCCTTATCGAGTCGCTAAAAAACATTGCTGATCAGCCGCTTACTTTTAGTATCGATGCTAATTATGGTATCGAGATTACCAGCGATAATGGTAAGTACAAAATCATGGGCGAAAATCCTGACAACTTCCCTAAGGAGCCATCAGTTGATGATACCAACAGCTTTACTATCAAAAGTTCTGCATTGGTTACCGCTATCAATAAAACGCTTTTTGCAGTTAGTAACGATGATCTGAGACCAGCCATGAATGGGGTGTTCTTTGAATTGGGTAAGGATAGTTTACAATTTGTAGCTACCGATGCACATAAACTGGTTCGTTATAAGAGAACAGACGTTAAACCTGGCTCTACAGAATCTTTCATCGTCCCTAAAAAGCCTTTGAACTTATTAAAGAATGCTTTGCCAGATAATGATGATGAATTAACCATCAACTACAACAGTAATCATTTTTTTGTAATTCAAAATGAAGTACAATTATCTTGTCGATTAATCGATGCTCGTTTCCCTGATTATCGTGTAGTAATACCTGCCGACAATCCATATAAACTGGTTGTAAGTAAACAGGATTTTCAGAATGCATTGAAACGAGTAAGCGTTTTCTCTAATAAAAGTACCAATCAGGTAATTTTAAGCATCACAGGAAACGAACTTCAGTTAGCTGCTCAGGATGTTGATTTCAGTTTTGAAGGTACCGAGCGTATGTCATGTCAGTTTGATGGCGAAGACATGCAGATTGCCTTCAATGCACGCTTTATGATCGATATGCTGAACGCTGCTGATACTACAGAAGTAAACGTAGAACTTTCTACTCCTACTAAAGCTGGTTTAATAAAACCTTCTGAACAAGGCGAAGGCGAAGATTTACTAATGCTGGTAATGCCATTAATGATCAACAATTAATATTGCAAAACACTATTATACAAGAGGTTAACCGAAAGGTTGACCTCTTTTTTTTTGCTATAAAGAACGATGGGTTTAACCTAGAATTTGTTTGAGTATTTCTGGACTTTTTAGTTTACCAAAATAAGGCACATGAAACTGAAAGAAAAACTGAATATGCTCTATCATTTCATTTCGGGCTGAGCGGTTTAATACCACATTTCCAATCTCCTCTAAAGAGGAAAGAATCAACGTGGATAATGATTTTGACAATTCTTCCTGCATGTAATTTCTATGCGCAGGAGTAGAAGCAATAAAAATTCCTTCCTGATAATCCAGTATGGGTGTTTCGGAACTATAATGACCTTGAATTTCCAAGCCTAATTTAGCAGCTAATTTTATGGAGTAGTATAAAGGAAGATTAGCCGTAAACGCAGTATCTGCAAGATCAAGCTTCATAAGCACCTCCTCTGTAAAATCGTAAATTTCGTTATTCCCTTCAGGCTGTTTATTACTATGCTGCAGTATTTCAATAATGTACAAAAGCACACTATTTTTAATCACGTTATTAAAAATATTATGATATAGGTAGGCCCATTGATACTCTTTTATATATTGAAAGTTCTTGATTTGCTGATGCTGAACCTGTAAATCAAGTATAGCACCTTCCTGAAAACAAGAAGCATTCGCCGAAGACTTTTTAGAAGTCGAGCGAATGCCCTTTACAATATATTGTTGCACACCAAAAACCGCTGTATAAATAGAAACTATTAAACTGGTTTCGCCATATTTAACAGCCCTTAAAACAATCCCTTTGGTTTGATGAACATGCAATTTAAAACCTATTTATAAAACAAGTAAATGAATATATCTGATTCACGTACGCCTTTTACTTTTTGTTGCGCTTCTTTTTACTTTAAAATTAGTTTCCGTAAACACTTAAAAACTTGATCCTCATTATTTTAAGCTGTTCAAAAGTATAATTATTCCCTTTCAGTTCCTGTAAAGCAACATCTAAAGAAGAAGTCTGACAGCCTTTAAAATAGTCTATAATATCTTCCTGATCATACTCATCCAGCCATTCATCAATAGCATAATCAAGATTTAATTTGGTACCACTGGCAGCAATGGTTTCCATTTCATCCATCATTTCAGACAAAGTGAAACCTTTGTTTTTCGCAATAGTTTCCAATGGAATCTTTTTGTCAATATTCTGAATAATGTAAATCTTATTACTACTCTTATTAGCCACCGATTTCATTACAAAATCATCTGGCTTTTCAATGTCGTTTTCTTCTACATATTTCTCTATGAGCGATACGAAAGGTTTACCGTATTTCAGTGCTTTACCTTTACTTACCCCCTGACATTTTTCCAGCTCTTCCAAAGTGGTAGGATACATGGTAGCCATATCCTGCAACGAATTTTCTAGGAAGATAACAAATGGAGGCAGCCCTTTTTTCTTAGCTTCATCATGCCTTAATTCCTTCAGCATTTCAAACAACTTGTCATCTGCAGTTGCACCGGCAGAATCTCCTCCTGCTTCATAATCATCATCGTCGTCATCAGAATCTTCGTAAATATTGTTTAAAACAATTTCGAAGGTGGTTGGTTTCTTCAGGAACTTTTCGCCCTTCTCGGTAAACTTCAACAACCCGTATTCTTCAATATCTTTTCTGATTAGGTTAGCAAGCAACATTTGTCGGATAACACTATTCCAGAAGTGAGCATCTTTTTCTTTCCCTAAACCAAATACAGGAAGCTTTTCGTGACGATACATCGTTACCTGAGGTGTAGCCCTTCCCATCAGTACATTTACTACATAGTCAGCATCAAATCTTTCATCCAAACCTCTCACCACTTTCAATGCCTGCACTACCTGTTCCTTAACCTCAATCTTAGGTTTAGGATGTTTACAGTTATCACAATTATGGCAATTTTCTACCTTCCAGTCTTCCCCAAAATAGTGCAACAATATTTTTCTTCTACAAACACTACTCTCTGCAAATGCAACGGTCTCGTTTATTAATTGAGTTCCTACCTCTCTTTCGCTCAGTGGTTTATCACGCATAAGGTGTTCCAGTTTCGAAACATCTTTGTGAGAATAATATAATAAACAAAGACCTTCTAATCCATCTCTACCAGCCCTACCAGTTTCCTGATAGTAGTTTTCAATAGATTTAGGAATGTTATAGTGTATTACAAATCTTATGTCTGGTTTATCAATACCCATACCAAAAGCAATAGTCGCTACTATCACTTGTACATCTTCATTTAGAAACTGATCTTGACGGTCAGCCCTTAATTTCTGATCTAGACCTGCATGATATGCTACTGCTTTTATATTATTAGCCATCAATACTTCGGCAAGTTCTTCCGTAGTCTTTCTGTTAAGGGTATAAATAATACCACTCTTCCCTTTATGACCACTAATAAAACGTACTATACTTTTAATAGTTTGTTCTTTCTGTCCTTTGGGTAGTATCTCGTAGTATAAATTCGATCTGTTGAAAGAAGAAATGAAGATATTAGGATCTCTCAATCCAAGATTCTTTACTATATCGCTCTGCACTTTAGGGGTAGCCGTTGCAGTAAGTGCCACCACAGCTACTTCGGGACTGATGATGTCCATCATTTCCCTCAATCTGCGGTATTCTGGTCTAAAATCATGCCCCCACTCCGATATACAGTGGGCTTCATCCACCGCAAAAAACGAAATATTCAAATCAGAAAAGAAGTCTAGATTCTCTTGTTTTGTGAGGGTCTCAGGAGCTACATAAAGCAGTTTAGTCTTTCCGGCAGTCAAATCTTCCTTTACCGTTCTTATCTGAGCTTTATTTAAAGAAGAATTCAAAAAGTGAGCAACCGTATCCTGTTCACTGTATCCTCTTACCAGATCCACTTGATTCTTCATCAGTGCAATTAGTGGTGATACTATTATCGCACATCCAGGCATCAACAGTGCCGGCAACTGATAGCAAAGGCTCTTTCCTCCCCCAGTAGGCATGATCACAAATGTATCTTTTCCACTGAATAAGCTGTTTATTGCATCCTCCTGTTTTCCTTTAAATTCTGTAAACCCAAAAAATTGGTGAAGTCCTTTATGGATATCGTAATTATGTGTAGATGAACTCTGTGGGATATTTAGCCTTGGTTTTCCTTCCTTTCCTGCTGCTGTTGCAGTCGCTTTTCTAGCACTTTTTGCCATTGCTCTTTGTAATATTTTGTGTTAAAACGTTGTTTTTCTCTGTAATTGTGTTGCCAAGATAATCAAAATAAATGAATTCCCAAATGATTTATTGATTATTGGATTTTCCATGCATCAATTAATTATGAAGGACTGCGAATTTAATGTTGTTATTATATAATTTCAAAGGTTTGTTGTTAAAGTTTATTTTTGCAGTATATGAATTCTAAAATCATTCAAAAAGCGAAGGAAACAATTAAAATAGAAGCCGATTCCATTCAGAATCTGGCTAATTACATAAATGAAGACTTCGAAAAAGTAGTTACATTAATCTTCGAGTCCAAAGGTCGTTTGATTGTTAGTGGCATCGGCAAAAGTGCTATTGTGGCACAAAAGATAGTAGCTACTTTAAACTCTACAGGCACTCCATCATTATTTATGCACGCCGCCGACGCTATCCATGGCGATCTTGGTATGATTCAGGAAGATGATGTGGTAATGCTGATTAGTAAAAGCGGCGAGAGCCCCGAAATAAAAATGCTGGTACCACTAATTAAAAATTTTGGCAACCCATTAGTAAGTATTGTGGGCGATCCTAATAGTTTTTTAGCACAGCATTCCCGCTTTTTTATGAATACTTACGTTGCCGTAGAAGCTTGTCCTAATAATCTTGCTCCTACCAGCAGCACTACAGCACAAATGGTCATGGGCGACGCTTTGGCAGTTGCACTAATGGAATTAAATAATTTTACCGGTAAGGACTTCGCTAAATATCATCCAGGGGGCAATCTTGGCAAAAGGTTGTACCTGCGGGTGGCAGATTTATGCAAAAACAACCTGATACCCAAAGTATTACCCGATGCTTCCCTTAAAGAAGTTATTATGGAAATCACGTCCAAACGTCTTGGCGTAACCGCTGTAGTAACAGCAGAAAATAAGCTGATGGGTATAATTACCGATGGCGACTTAAGAAGAATGCTCGAGAAAAGCAACGTAATCGACAACATAAAAGCTGCTGACATTCTCTCTCTTTCCCCCAAATTTATTCATTCTGATGCCTTAGCAGTAGAATCCCTCAATTTGATGAAGCAATACGATATCAGCCAGTTAATAGTGGCCGATGATGGGTTCTACGTAGGAATTCTTCATATACACGATTTAATAAGAGAGGGTATAATCTAATCGGGTAAGATTCTATCTATGTAGCATTATTCTTTTTCCTTGATTTTCAATTAGAAAAACATTTATATCCTTCATTTTCATACTATTTAGACAATTAATCCGTTGTGTAAGAAGGTAATATTTACTTTCTTCAATGAGTACACAAACGGCTAAATATCTTAAACTCGACTGGGAACCCATTCAGGAAGACTTCTTCTCGGATACCAGATTGATTGGTATTGTAGCCCCATTAAAGAATTATTACCTCTGCTGGTTACTCAATACGATCTTGGAATACAACTTTCTGTTAAACCCGGAGTGTGAGATTGTTTTAAATAAAAAAAAGGGAAATAAAGATCGTAGATACTACTTTCCGGTATACGAATCCCGTGAAGCAGGCACGCCAATTGTCCATTATTTATACCACAATCATTATGATGGAGAATACCTGTTGCCCGAATTCAAACACATCGATTATATATGGATGATCAAAGGATGGTCTAAAGAAGACAATCGTCCCGACTTTATTAAGCAATCCCTCAAAAGGATTAAGCTGGTACAATTGGTTTTCGACTTATCCATAGATCAAATCAAAAACAAAGACCATATGATCTTCGAATAAATTGAATATAGCAGTACCCTTTTAGTTTTTCATATTTTAGTTTTTAGTTTTTATGCCAGATGATACTCCCCAAGGTAATAGCGATATTTTATTATTCATAGTAAATACTAAGATGCCATTTGGTAAATACAAGGATCGTCTAATCTGCGATCTTCCGGTAGAATATTTAGAATGGTTTCAACGCAAAGGCTTCCCACAAGGAAAGTTGGGCATGCTGTTGCAAACTATGTACGAAATAAGATTAAATGGATTAGAGGATTTATTAAAGCCATTGAAGAATAGATAATATCCAGCCCATTATTCTGTAAATCGAATAGTTTCTCCTGCTTTAATAGTAAAGCTTTTATGACCTCTTTTAATAAAAATATCCATACTACTATTATTGGTTATTATTCTTTTATTAATTGAATATTGTAAAGTTTTATAGGCATTAATATAGTTCACCAGATCAATCTGTGTACTGTAAAATATGGCAGGATTATGTGCAACCAACTTACAGAATTTTTCCATTTCATTCCATCTATTTCCTTCTCCATCATTTTCCCAGCTATGCCCCCATACATCTAGCAATGCAAGCGTATCGGCTGCTAAGAATTGATTAATAGTTTTATAGAAAATGGCTAGTTCTTTTTGGTTATTCAAAGAATCATTTGGTATAAAATAAGCCTTCCCAAATTGATGTATAGTAGGAGTCCATAGTAGAAAATTTGTAGGAATAGAAAAGTTATAAGCATCCTCTACTGTTCTGGCATAGGTTATTCCACATTCTTTTGCAATAGCAACTACCGTATCGTTATAGTTTCCAAACGGATAGGCCATACCATTAATAATTTTACCTGTTAATCGTTCTAATTCCTTTCTGTCCAATAATATTTCATCTCGGATTTCTTTTGCAGAAAGCTTACTTAGAGGGGGATGATTTGCACTATGAACAGATACCTCATGATTTTTATACAACGTTTTAATCTCTTCTTTTTTCAGATAATCTTTTGTCCCAAGTTTACCCGAGTTTAGATGAAATGTACCATTAATGCCATACTTATTCAATAGTTCAACCAATCTTCTATCGGCGTCTCTGCCATCATCCATACTAATGATAAGCGCCTTAGTTTTGCCTCCCGGAAATAACATTTCTATATTCTTTCCTTCAATAGTATCTTTTGTTATAGGTTCTTGTGCCCGAACAGTTTTATCTACAGAAAGTAATACAAACAGTAGGATAATTGTGCTGATATTTTTCACTTATAAATTTATTTAGATGGATAATTAATTAGTTGGTCAAGTATATGCTTTTCATAGTTCACCCATTCATTATACCCGGCTTCGTTAGGATGAGTGCCGTCATACGTTAATGTAGGTTTTATCAAATCATTGCTATCGGCAAACAAACTATGAAGGTCAATAACAGTATAGTTATTGGCAGTTGCTTTATTTTTTAATTGAATATTGATGTCTTTTATCTTAACTACTAAATCAGCTTTTTCGGTTGGCAATATGGTTTGAATATAAACCTTTGTTGTGGGAGATTGTTCATGAATTTTCCGAACAATCTTAAGCGTATTATTTACAACAAAGTTTGCCGATTTATAGGCCAGTAAATCATTAATGCCACACAATACAAATACCGCTTTTGGTTGTATATAATTTATCTCGCCAAGCCTGTTTAAAACGCCTTCTGTTACATCGCCCGATATACCCCTGTTCTTAATGTTTAAATGGCCAAATCGTTTACCCCAGTCTCCTCCTTGTTCAATAATGCTGTTGCCAACAAACACTATATCATGTTGGCTCAATGGATGTTGTTTAAAGTAATTGATACGTTCTTTATAATGATTCTTTGCCCACTTGGTATGATAAGAAACTACCAGTAAAGGTGAAGGGTATAGACTATCAGGAATATTAATAATAGCTGAATTAATATGCTTAGTAGTTATGCTAAA